>CAMKYP010000080.1 GCA_946477505.1 uncultured Dechloromonas sp.
GAGAGGATGTCCGGGTTGACGAAGACGATGTAGGCCATCGTCAGGAAGGTGGTCAGGCCGGCGAGGACTTCGGTGCGGACCGTGGTGCCGTGGGCCTGCAGCTGGAAAAATCGTTCGAGCATGCGCAGCTCCCGGAAAAAGCAAGGCACTCTATAGCAACTCGCGGCTCCCCGCGATTGTGGTTTACACCAACAGGAAGGCCAGGGCGAGCAGGCAGGCAAAGACCATCTGCAGGCCGGCCGTGGCGGCGAGAATCGTGTTGAACATCGGACCGGGCGGCTCGCGATGGAACCGAGCGATCAGGCGCAGGGCCAGCGGGAGCGACAGCAACGGCAGGGCGGCTGGCCACCCGAGGTCGCTGAGTGCCGGCAGCAGGGCGTAGGGGGCGAGCATCTCCAGTACGTAGAGGCGTCGGGTAGCGGGGCGGCCGAGGCGGACGGCCAGCGTATTCTTCCCATGGGCCTTGTCGCCATCGTGGTCGCGGTAGTTGTTGACGGTGATGACGGCGGCGGCGTGGCTGCCTACCAGCGCAGCTGCGATCAACGCCAAGGCTGTCAGGCTCAGCGTCTGCAGGTAGTAGCTGCCGCCGACAGCCGCCAGGCCAAAGAAGATAAAAACGAATACCTCGCCGAGCGGCCCGTAGGCGATAGGTTTCGGGCCGCCGGTGTAGGCCCAGCCGGCGGCCAGCGAGGCAAGGCCGATGGCGACGATGGGCCAGCCGCCGTGCCACACCAGATAGATGCCGCACAGGAAGGCGAGTGCGAAGCTGAGCCAGGCGCCGCCCATGACCATACCGGGCGTCAGCCAGCCTTCGGCGGTGGCGCGCCTGGGGCCAAGGCGGCCGGGGGTGTCGGTGCCGCGCAGGAAGTCGCCGACATCGTTGAACAGGTTGGTGCCGATCTGAATGGCGATGGCCGTGCCGACAAGCACGGGCGACAGCGAGACCGTGAGCGTTTTGGGACGGCAGGCGAGGAACCAGGCGGTGGTTTTGTTCATGCGTTTAGGGAGGAGGCGGACGGCGCCACTTTAATCGGGCGTCGCGTCCTTGCCCTTGGTGCAGATCAAGGCCAGGCGCGGGCGCCCCAGATCATCCGCTTGGCAACGAAGTGGCGGGCCGGCGGACAGATGTCGAGGACGAGCAGGCCGAGGCCGCGCGCCAGCTTGAGCGGGGCGATGTCGTTGGAGAAGGCCTTGACGATCTTGTCGGTGAAGAAGGCGCCGCCATGACGGTCGAGGCGGCGGCTGGCAGCGTAATCGGCCAGCGTTGCCGGCGTCGCTCCGTTCCTGAGCAGCCGTTCGGCCAGTTGCCAGGCGTCGCGCAGGCCGAGGTTGAAGCCTTGGCCGGAGACCGGATGCAACGTCTGGGCCGTGTTGCCGATCCAGGCTTCGCTGCCCTTGACCAGGGTGTCGCGCATCCGTAGCGCCAACGGGAAACGGCTGCGCTTGCCGGGGTTGGCGAAGGTCATGCGGCGGCCGAATTGGTTCTGCAGTGCGGCGACGAAGGCGTCGTCGTCAAGTGCCATGACGGCATCGGCCTTGCTCGGCGGCAGCGTGAACACGATGGAGTATTCGTCACCGAGTGGTAGCAGGGCGAGTGGGCCGTCGGGGGTGAAGCGTTCCCAGGCGCGGTTATCGTGTCCCGGCGTCGGGCGGACTTCGCAGATCACGGCATGCTGGCCATAGTCGCTGACCGAGATGGCTGGGTCGTCGCCCGGCGTCCCTTCGGCATGAACCAGCAGCTTGCAGCGGAGGATGCGCAGTTGGCCGCCATGGCGCAGCGACACCGTGGCGCCGTCGGCGTCGGCTTCGATGTTCAGGATTTCCGCTTCAGGCAGGAGGCTGTCGGCTTGCAGGTTGCCGGCGAGCGCCGTGGCGAGGTCGCGGTAGCGGACGACGTAACCGAGTGCCGGCAATCGATAGTCGGTGCGGTCGATCAGGGTGCGACCGAAACCGTCTTTCTGCGAGATATGGATGGTTTCGATCGGTGTCGCGGCGCGCGACGGCCAGCTCCGGATTTGTTCCAACAACTCGCGTGCGCCGTGGGAGAGGGCCAAGGCGCGCGGATCGGCTTGCAGGGCGGCGGGCGGGCGGCGGTCGAGCAACAGCGATGTCTGGCCGCCGGCGGCGAGCGCCAGGTGCAGCGTCATGCCGACCGGGCCGGCACCGATGATCAGGATGTCGACGTTTTCAACGGCTGGGTCAGTCACGGCGCATGACCTCCTCGATTTCAGCAACGGTCTTCGGTGCCGAGGTGTAGATGTCGCAGCCCGTTTCGGTGATGCGCACATCGTCCTCGATGCGGATGCCGATGCCGGCAAGGGCGGGCGGAATGTCGTCGGCCGGGCGGATGTAGAGGCCGGGTTCGACGGTGACGGTCATGCCCGGTTGCAGCGTGGTCCATTGGTCGCCGACCTTGTATTCGCCGGCGTCGTGCACATCCAGCCCAAGCCAGTGGCCGGTGCGGTGCATATAGAAACGTTTGTAGTCACCCTTGTCGATTAGGTTGTCGAGGTCGCCGTTGAGCAACTTGAGATCGACCAGGCCCTGCGTCAGTACGCGCACGGCGGCGTCGTGCGCCTCCATGAAATGGCGACCGGGGGCGGTGGCGGCGAAGGCGGCATCCTGCGCGGCGAGGACGATTTCATAGACGTCTTTCTGCGCGGCGTTGAAGCGGCCATTGACCGGAAACGTGCGGGTGATGTCGGCGGCGTAGCCTTCGACTTCGCAGCCGGCGTCGATCAACACCAGCGTATGGTCATTGAGCAGCTTGTTGTTTTCAACGTAGTGCAGCACGCAGGCATTGGTCCCGCCAGCGACGATGGGCGTATAGGCGTGGGCGTCGGCGCCCCGCTTGCGGAATTCGTAGGTCAGCTCGGCTTCCAGTTCGTACTCGGCCATGCCGGGGCGGCAGGCGCGCATGGCGCGGGCGTGACCGGCGCTGGCGATGTCGGCGGCCCGCTGCTGGATGGCGGCTTCGGTGCTGTCCTTGATCAGGCGCATGGCGTCGAGTTCGGCGCGCAGGTCATGGATGGCGCGCGGCGCCCGTTTGCCGGCACGGGTCTGGGCACGCACGGCGTTCAGGGCCTTGGCGATGCGGCTGTCCCACTCGGCATCGTGCCCGATGGCATGCCAGAGGGTGTCGCGGTCGACCAGCAGTTCGGGCAGTTTCTTGTCGAGCTGCTCGATCGGGTAGGCAGCGTCAAAGCCGAAAGCGGCCTTGGCGGCTTTCGGGCCGTAGCGGTAGCCATCCCAGATCTCGCGTTCTTCATGTTTCTCGCGACAGAACAGGATGGATTTCGGTTTTTTGCCGCCGATCAGCACGACCACCGCTTCCGGTTCCGGGAAGCCGGTCAGGTACCAGAAATAGCTGTCGAAGCGGTAGGGATGGTGCGCATCCCGGTTGCGGATGACTTCCGGCGCGGTCGGCACGATGGCGACGCCGTCGCCGATGGCTTTCAGTAGGCGTTTGCGGCGGGCGAGAAAGTGGGCGTGGGTCATGACACCTCAAGAATAGATGAATCCCAATGCAACGATCAATGTGGCCAACCCGCAGGCTGCAACGAACTCTTCGTTGTGCTTGGAGCCTTTGTGAGGCGGATAGCGTCCAAACGTCACAACGCGCAGAACAACCCAGCCTGGCCAGTAGAAGACAGCGACAAGTACAAGCTGCGCGACAAAATCAAACACTACTGACCCTGTTTCTGGAGTTCGGAGTCCAGTTCAGCCAGACGTTGCGGTGTTCCTACATCGACCCAGCGGCCGGTGAAGCGTTCCCCGGTCATCGTGCCAGCAGCGATGGCGGCGTCGAGCAGGGGGCGGAGCTTCATCGGTTGGCCGAGCGGCACGTCGCAGAACAGGGCTGGCGAGAAAACGCCGATGCCAGCGTAGGTGAGCGTTTGCTCACCGTTGGCGTAAACGACGCGTTTGCCATCGAGGCTGAAGTCGCCGCCAGCGTGGTGCGCCGGGTTGGCGACGAGCAGCAGGTGGGCCGTTACTGCGGTGTACGGGCGAAAATGGGCAAAATCCACGTCGCACCAGACATCGCCGTTAACGACGAGAAAGGGCTCGTCACCGAGCAAGGGCAGTGCCTGAGCGATACCGCCAGCGGTCTCCAGCGCACCCGGCGGTTCGGGCGAGTAGGCGATGCATAGGCCCCACCGCGAACCGTCGCCGAGCGCCAGCTCGATCTGTGTGCCGAGGTGGGCGTGGTTGATGACGATTTCGCGGAAGCCGGCGGCGGCCAGGCGTTCCAGGTGCCAGACGATGAGCGGCTTGCCGCCGGCGACCAACAGCGGCTTGGGCGTGCGGTCGGTGAGCGGCCGCATGCGTTCGCCGCGGCCGGCGGCGAGAATCATGGTTTTCATGGCGTGAGGGCAAAGCGCCAATGCCAGGGTTCGAAGACGAAACCTTGCGGATTGTTGCGCGGGAAGGACAGGTGGAAGCCGAAACTGCTGGCGTGAGCACTCAGCCAGGCGAAAGCCGGTGTTGTCTCGAACTCTGGAATGCAAGGCGGGCAGCCTGGCGTGCCAACATCGATGGCGCAACCGGTGTGGTGCTCGCTGAAGCCGGGTGGAGCGGATTGAGTGAAGATTTCCTCGGTCGACTGGCCGGCGGCCTGTTTGTGGCGACAGATTTCGGCTTGCCGTGACACAGAACGGAAGGCGGAGGTGATGTGGAGCACGATGCCGTCTGCCTCGGCGGCTTGCACAAGCCCCTCCCAAGCGGCGGCTGTTTGGGGCGTCAGCAGATGCTCGCGGCCGTCCGGATCGATTTGAGCCACGACCAGGTCCGCAGCTTCTGGGTAGGGGATTAGTTGTCGCTCCGCCAGCCATTTCCGGTCGATGCCGAATTCATTCAGTAGCGAGGTGCTATCTGGAACAAGTGCGGGGTTGCCTGGCTCGATCACGGTTGGTCTTACTTGTAGCGGTAGCCGATCTGGTCGGTCTGCCCGTCCAGCCGGTCGAGCAGGTTGAGCAGGGGCTTGAGTTGCAGGTAGCGGCTGGCGGTTTTCTTGGCGTAGTTCATGAAGCGCGGCAGGTCTACGCTGTATTTGTCCTTGCCGTCGCGGTACTTGAGGCGGCAGAAGATGCCGAGCACCTTGAGGTGGCGCTGCAGGCCCATCAGCTCGTACTCGCGCCAGAAGGCGCCGAAATCCTCGCGTACCGGCAGGCCGGCGGCGCGGGCCTTTTCCCAGTAGCGGACAACCCAGTCGATTTCCTGTTCCTCATCCCAGGAGATGAAGGCGTCGCGGAACAGCGAGACCACGTCGTAGGTGATCGGCCCCATGACTGCATCCTGAAAGTCGATAATCCCCGGCGTCAGGCGCTCGGCGCTTTCAACAACCATCAGATTGCGCGGCATGAAGTCGCGGTGCACGAACACCTTGGGCTGGCCGAGCGCCGAATTGATCAGGAACTTGAAGGTTCGGTCGAGCATGATGCGGTCTTCGTCGGCGAGTTCGATGCCGAGGTGGCGGCCGACGAACCATTCCGGGAAGAGATCCAGCTCGCGGCGCAGGAGCGTGCCGTCATAGGGCGGTAGCGTGGCGGCGGTCGTGGATAGCTGCCACTTGATCAACACGTCGAGGACCGGGCGGATCAGCAGGTCGGCCATGCTCAGATCGGCGTTCAGGGCGTCGAGGTAGCCGATGCGGCCAAGGTCGGTGAGCACCAGGAAGCCTTTGTCGAAATCCTTGTCGAGGATGCGCGGTGCGGCCAGGTCGGCTTTGGCGAGCAGGCCTGCGACGTGGATGAAGGGCTTGCAGTCTTCCTTTTCCGGCGGTGCGTCCATCAGGATGCGCGTACTGCCGTCCGGCCAGGTCAGGCGGAAATAGCGGCGGAAGCTGGCATCGGCCGAGGCCGGGGTGATCTGGACGGATTGGTTGGGAAAGCGCTCGGCTACCCAGTCTGTAACAAGTTGATCGCGCGACATCGGTCGGGGGTGGGTTCGTTGTAAAATGACGCGATTTTAACACTCGGGTCCCGGTCGCTCCGGTCCTCGCTTTTCTTCGATCGCCTGAATGCCCGGTTTTTCCCGTCGTCCGCTCGCCGTTCTTGTCTGCTGCCTATTTTCCGGTACGCAGGTTGGCTATGCGGCCATCGAAACAGAGCATGCCTCGATTCAGGCGACAGGTTCAACCCCGGAGGAGCTACAGCAGCCGTTGATGCTGGCGGCCAATGACGTTCCGCTGAATCTGCGCAAGGAACGCAAGTTCGATATTCTCAAGAAAAAGAAGACGCCGACGGATAAGGCGCAGGAACCCAAGGCGCCGGTGCCTGAAGCGCCGGCGGTGCTGAAGCAGGACGATAGTTATCCGCTGTTCATCGTCGCCAATCAAATCGAGGGGCAGTCTGACGAACTCACCGAGGCCGAGGGTGACGTCGAACTGCGCAAGGTGGGCAGCTTGCTTTACGCTGATCGCCTCACCTACCGGCCGCTTGAGGATGAGGTCGATGCCACCGGGTCTGTCCGTCTGCTGCAGGATGGTTCGGAGATCAGCGGCCCGCATTTGCGCATGCGCCTGTCCGACCGGATCGGCTCGGCCGAGCAGGTCACCTACCGCATCGTGCGCGACGTGCCGAGTCGTTATTATGCCCAGCAGCAGACGGTGGTCACGGTGGCGAGCAGCAATGCCAATACTTCCGGCGCACCGATGATGCTCAATGTCGCCAACAGCTACGGGCTGCCGACGCAACTGCCGCCGCCGCGACAGTCGGAAGCCAACGGCTATGCGGAACGGATCGATTTCGAGGGCGAGAACCAGATGTCGCTCTTCACCAATACCTATTCGACGTGCAAGCCGGGAAGCGCCGACTGGTATCTGAAGACTGCCGAAACGCATCTAGATTACGACGAAGGCAAGGGAACGGCCAAGGATGCCACGCTGTGGTTCCACGGGGCGCCCATCCTCTATACACCACTGGCCAGTTTTCCACTGAACAACCAGCGGCGCTCGGGCATCCTGCACCCGCATTTCTCGACGTCCACCCGTAGTGGCCTCGATCTGACGGTTCCGTACTACCTCAACCTGGCGCCGAATTACGACCTGACGCTGATACCGCGCTACCTCTCGAAGCGCGGCGTGCAACTCGGGGCCGATGCGCGCTATGTGGATTATTTCTACGAAGGTCAGGCGCGTTTGGAATACATGCCGAACGACGACATGCTGAACCGCAGTCGCTATGCCTACCGTTTCGATCACCGGCACAACCTGGGCGGCGGCCTTTCGGCAGCCCTCAATTGGAACGGCGTTTCCGACGATTACTACTGGCAGGATCTGACGTCTCGCCTTTTGCAAACATCGCAGACGCAGTTGCCGCGCCAGATAGTGCTTGGCTATACGCCGGCGCCGTGGCTGCAGACCAGTATGCAGGTTCTGCGCTACCAGACCCTGCAGATCGATCCGATCAACCCGATTGCTCGTCCCTACTTCCTCGAGCCGCAGCTTAACCTGCTGGCTTACAAGGCGAACGTGCTCAAGACCGATTTTGCCGCGATCGGCCAGTATTCGCGCTTCACCCATGTCGATGCTGCAAAGGTCCAGGGCGACCGGATGGTGTTCTATCCGCAAATCTCCCTGCCGATCGTGCATCCAGCCTTCCAGATCACACCCAAGCTTGGTCTGCATCTGACCAAGTATTCATTGGACGAACAGGCTTCAGGGCTACCCAATACCTTCAGCCGTGCGCTGCCGACCTTCTCGCTCGATTCGACGGTGGTGTTCGAGCGCGAGGGCGACTGGTTCGGCAAGAGCTACATCCAGACGCTGGAGCCAAGGCTCTACTACGTCAATATTCCGTACAAGGACCAGAGCCGGATTCCGCTATTCGATTCCGGCCTGTCTGACTTCAACTTTGCCCAGATATTTTCCGAGAACCGCTACAGCGGTTACGACCGCATCAACGACGCCAATCAGTTGACCGCTGGTTTGACCACCCGCTTGCTCGACGGCGAGACCGGTGTCGAGCGCTTTAAGGCGATGGTGGGGCAGCGTTATTACTTCAAGCCGCAGCGCGTCTCGCTTCCCACCGAAACGATGCGCCAGAATGATTTTTCCAACATCGTCGCGGCGTTCAACGGACTGGTCGCGCCCAAAACCTACGCCGATCTTGCGACCGAGTACAACTATCGCGAAAACGTCATCGAGCGCTTCTCGGCCGGTGCGCGTTTCCAGCCGGAATACGGCAAGGTGCTGTCGGCCAGTTATCGTTACACCCGCGATGCGCTGACCGGCAACTCCACGGTCGACCAGATCGATGTGGCCGGACAATGGCCCGTTTCGGCGAACTGGTATGCCGTCGGCCGCTACAACTATTCGCTGCGCGACAGCCGGGCGCTCGAAGCCATCGCTGGCGTCGAGTACAACGCCAGTTGCTGGTCGGTTCGTCTGGTGGCGCAGCGCCTTGGGGCCATTTCCGGCAGACCCAACGATACGCTTTTCCTGCAACTCGAACTCAACGATTTCGGCAGCATCGGCTCCAATCCGATCGGCATGCTCCGGCGCAGTATCCCGGGTTATGGCAAGATCAACGAACTGCCCACCAATAGCAGCCTGCTTACCCCCTAGTGAATTCCATGACCAAATTTGTTCGTACCCTTGTTTTACTGATGGCTTGTCTGGGCGGCCTGTTTTCCCAGGCGCCGTTCGCGGTCGCGCAGGAGCCAGTCGAGGCCGACCGCATCGTCGCCGTCGTTGGTTCCGATGTGATTACCTACGTCGAGTTGCGCACTCGTCTCGCGGCGGCACTCAAGCAACTGGAAAAACAGGGAACCCCCCTGCCGCCGCAGGATGTTCTGGAGCGCCAGATGCTCGAGCGCCTGATCATGGATCGTGCGCAACTGCAGTACGCCAAGGATTCCGGCATGCGGGTCGACGATATACAGCTCGACCAGGCCATTGGTCGCATCGCGGCAGGAAACCGGATGACCGTTCCGGAATTCCGTGCGGCGCTGGAAAAGGATGGCGTCCAGTACGCCAGCTTTCGGGAAGATATCCGTAACGAAATGATCTCGGTTCGCCTGCGCGAACGCGAGGTCGATAGCAAGCTGGTCATTTCCGAGGGCGAAATCGACAATTACCTCGCCAGTCAGGCCGCTTCCGGCAGCAATGAGGAATACCAGCTGGCCCACATCCTGTTGCGGGCTCCGGAATCGGCGAGTCCGGAGCAGTTGCAGAAGCTTCGTCTGCGTGGTGAGCAGGCGCTCAAGCGGGCGCGGGCCGGCGAAAACTTCGCCGAACTGACCGCCGCCTTTTCCGATGCGCCGGATGCCTTGCAGGGCGGCGACCTCGGCTGGCGCCCGCTGAGCCGGTTGCCCAGTCTGTATGCCGAAGTGGCAGGGCGTTTGCAGCAAGGCGAGGTCAGCGAACTGCTGCGCTCGTCGGCCGGCTTTCACGTCGTCAAGCTGCTTGGCAAGCGGGGCGGCAGCATGCAGGCCTCAGTTCAGCAGAGCAAGGCCCGCCATATCCTGATCCGTGTGAACGAAGTAGTGTCGGAAGCCGAGGCGCGGCGCAAACTCGAGGCCGTGCGCGAGCGTATCGTCAACGGGGTTGATTTTGCCGAGCAGGCCCGCCTCTATTCACAAGACGGTTCGGCTGCCAAGGGGGGGGACCTAGGCTGGCTCAATCCCGGCGATACGGTGCCGGAATTCGAACGTGCCATGGATGCCTTGAAAATCAACGAGGTGAGCCCCGTGGTCCAGTCGCCGTTCGGCATGCACCTAATCCAGGTCCAGGAGCGCCGCGAGCGCGACGTTTCGGCCGAGCGTCAACGTGCCGTTGCGCGGCAGGCGCTCCGCGAACGCAAGATGGATGAGGCCTATCAGGATTGGCTGCGCCAATTGCGTGACCGAACCTACGTCGAAAATCGTCTCGACGAGAAGTGATGCATCCGCGCATAGCCGTCACCAGTGGCGAACCGGCCGGTATCGGCCCGGAATTGTGCCTGAAGCTGAGCAATTGGTCTGGTGAAGCGCACCCTGTCGTACTGGGTGATCGCGGGCTGCTTGAAGCGCGGGCCGCTCAGCTCGGGTTGGCTGTTGCCATGCGGGATTACGCGGTCGAGAACGTGCCGCAGCCCGGCGTGCTGGATGTGCTGCATCTGCCGCTGACGGTACCCGCCGTTGCCGGCCGGCTCGATGCGGCCAACGGTCGCTATGTCCTCGCTCTGCTCGACCGGGCGTTGGCCGGCTGTCTTTCGGGCGAATTCGCTGCGATGGCGACGGCTCCTGTGCACAAGGGCGTCATCAATCAGGCGGGCGTGCATTTCACCGGTCATACCGAATACCTCGCCGACAGCACCGGTACGCCGCTGGTCGTGATGATGCTGGCCGGCGGCACGGAGCGGGGCCCGCTCCGTGTGGCGCTGGTCACCACCCATCTGCCGCTCAAGGATGTTTCGTCCGCTATCACGCCACCCATCCTGGAAGCGACGCTGCGCATCCTGCACGCCGATCTGTGTTGCAAGTACGGGCTGGCGCGACCTCGCATCCTGGTGGCCGGTCTCAACCCTCACGCCGGCGAGGGCGGCTATCTGGGGAGGGAGGAAATCGAGGTGATTACGCCGGTGCTCGACAAACTGCGCGCCGAGGGCATGCTGCTCAGCGGTCCGCACCCTGCCGACACGATGTTCACGCCGCCGCTCCTCGCCCAGGGCGACGCCGTGTTGGCGATGTACCACGACCAGGGGCTGACGGCGCTCAAGTATGCGACTTTCGGCCACGGCATCAACGTGACGCTGGGCTTGCCGATCATCCGCACCTCGGTCGATCACGGCACTGCGCTGGAACTGGCCGGTACCGGCTTGGCCGATCACGGCAGCCTGTTCGAGTCCGTGGCCGAAGCGGCGCGCATGGCGCTTGCCGCGGTTCGCGCCTAGCCAGAATACGGATACGGCGTTTTCATTGCAGCACGCTGATTCCCCAGCAAAAGACAGAAGGAAAGCAACATGAAAGGCCACGTCGCCCGCAAACGCTTCGGTCAGAACTTCCTGGTCGACAGCGGCATCATTTCCGCCATCGTATCTGCCATCAATCCGCAGCGTGGTGACACCGTCGTCGAGATCGGCCCGGGCCTGGGGGCGATTACCGAACCCTTGTTGGCGCGTGTCGATCATCTGCATGTGGTTGAAATCGACCGCGATCTGATCGCCCGCTTGAAAAAACAGTACAGTCCCGAGCGCATGACCATCCATGAGGGGGATGCGCTCGCTTTCGATTTCGCCCGTATCGGGTCCAGTCTCCATCTGGTTGGCAATCTTCCCTACAACATCTCGACCCCGCTGCTTTTCCATCTCGCCGACTATGCCGAGAACGTCTACGACATGCATTTCATGTTGCAGAAAGAAGTCGTCGAGCGCATGGTGGCCGAGCCGGGCGATGCCGATTTCGGTCGTCTTTCGGTGATGTTGCAGTACCGCTTCTATATAGAATGGCTGATTGACGTCCCGCCGGAATGTTTCGATCCAGCGCCCAAGGTCGATTCCGCCGTCGTGCGGCTGATTCCGAAACCGCCTGCCGAACTCAATGCCAAGAGTCTGGACAAGCTGTCGCAGGTTGTCCTGTCCGCTTTCTCGCAGCGCCGCAAGATGCTGCGCAATACCTTGAAGGGCATGCTGGACGATGCGGGTTTTGCCGCCTTGGGCATCGATCCAACGCGACGAGCCGAGGATATTCCGGTCGAGGGTTATGTCCGGATCGCCAATTATCTGAGCTGAGGGTGGGCAATAAAAAACCCGCAGCAGCGGGTTTTTCGTTTGCCGGACGGCGTATTACTTCTTGCTCGGGCAGGTGTTCAGGCCGAGTAGCGGGTAGATCGGGCACCAGCCCATCAAGCCGGTGGCCAAGGGAATGATGCCGATGTAGCCCCAAGCCGGCAGAAGGCCGGCCACGGTGGCGCCGATCAGGCCGGCGCCGGCCACGATACGCAGGGTTTTGTCGATTCCGCCAACATTTGCCATGGTGTTTTCTCCGT
>CAMKYP010000081.1 GCA_946477505.1 uncultured Dechloromonas sp.
TCAAGCCAATACGAAAGCCGGATCATGTCAAGCATTTACTCCAAGACGCTACGCCCGCAGCCCGCTGACGCCGCGCGGGGCAAATCCGTGATGCAATCTGGTCAGGACGAAATCGGTGCCTTTAGTCTGCGCGATACCCTGAGCGGCATTTCGGTTCGTGAAGCCAACTTCGGCGAGTTTCTCGCCGCCATGAAGCAACGTGGCATGCTGGCAGCCAAGGTCTGAGCCTGGAGGAGTTTGACGGCAGGGGGCGCTTCGCGGCGCCTCGGTCTGAACGACCGGAAGGGTGGTGCCCATGGGCAGGATCGAACTGCCGACCTCTCCCTTACCAAGGGAGTGCTCTACCACTGAGCCACATGGGCAACCTGGTGCGTCCTGACGGGGTCGAACCGCCGACATTCGCCTTGTAAGGGCGACGCTCTACCAACTGAGCTAAGGACGCGAAAGGGGGCGCATTGTAACCGATATCTGCCGGAAGTCGAGCCTTTGTCGCATCAAATGCGAGAAAAAGCCCGATTTTTCCGGTCCGGTTCGTGCCCTACGGGAAAGTCCGAACTTGATGCGGAGTTCCGAACCCCCGACAATGCGCTGCTTTTCAGGCCCGCTGTTCCCTCGTTACGCTGACGGCAGCGAATCCAGAATCCCTTTCTTGCGAATAGCCATGCACCGTATATTGCTTGCGTTCCTTCTGTTGCCCGCCACCGCCTTCGCTGCCGGTTCCCTGCCATCGGTCGGCGGCATTCCCGTCGATTTCATCCTTTTCGCCTTGACCCTGCTCGGTGTCGCGCTGTTCCATCACGCCACCTTGTATGTCGCGCTGACCGGCTTGGTCACCATCAGCCTGTACAAGATACTGTTTACCGACTTCAAGACCGGGTTGGGCGTCGCCGGCTGGTTCGGCCACCTCGGCCATGAATGGGTGACCATCGCCAACCTGTTCTGCCTGCTCACCGGTTTTGCCCTGCATCCTGCCCAAGTTTCTGCCCGACGATTGGAAAGGCGGCTTCGTTTTGCTGGCCATGGTCTTCGTCATCTCCAGCTTCCTCGACAACATCGCTGCCGCGCTGATCGGCGGCGCCATGGCCCACCAGTTGTTCAAGGGCAAGGTCCATATCGGCTTCCTCGCTGCCATCGTTGCCGCTTCCAACGCTGGCGGCTCCGGCTCGGTGGTCGGCGATACCACCACCACGATGATGTGGATCGACGGCATCAGCCCGCTCGTCGTTTTCGATGCCTACGTCGCCGCCGGCGTCGCGCTGCTCATCATCGGCTACTTCGGTGCCAAGCAGCAGCACGCCTACTGCCCGATCATCAAGCATGCCCACAGCCACACCAAGGTCGACTGGGGACGCATCTTCATTGTCGTCACCATGCTCGTCTTCGCGGTCGTCACCAACATCACCATCAACGTCAAGTTCCCGGCCCTGGCTGAACACTTCCCCTTCATCGGCGTCGCCGTGTGGGCGGCCATTCTCCTCACCATCCCGGTGCGCCGCCATGACTGGGAGCTGTTGCCCGAAACCATCAAGGGTTCCGTCTTCCTGCTCTCGCTGGTGCTCTGCGCCTCGATGATGCCGGTCGAGGAGCTTCCTCCGGCCTCCTGGCAATCCGCTTTCACTCTCGGCTTTGTCTCCGCCGTTTTCGACAACATCCCGCTGACCGCGCTGGCTCTGCGTCAGGGCGGATTTGACTGGGGCTTCCTGGCCTACGCCGTCGGCTTCGGCGGTTCGATGCTGTGGTTCGGCTCCTCGGCCGGCGTCGCGCTGTCCAACATGTTCCCGGAGGCCAAGTCGGCGGCGCAGTGGCTGCGCCACGGCTGGCACGTGGTCGTCGCCTACGTGGTCGGTTTCATGGTCATGCTCGCCGTTCTCGGCTGGCATCCCGATGCCGGGCACAAGCAAGTCGCCGAACCGGTCAAGGCCGAAACATCGGTGGCCGTACCCGCCCAATAGTCAGGGAGTCCGTTGGCGTTTTGCAAAGGGCGGCCGCGGCCGCCCTTGTCGTTTCTACGCGGCCTGTCGTCATATTCGAGTCAGCTTGCGATGCTAGATTCTTTCGATTGCCTTTGGCTTGGCTGAAGGCGGCACTCGAAGAAAACCGGTGTAAACCCACCGACAGGGGGAATCATGCAGTCACGTCAGGCCTTGTCCACGCTGACACTGGGCGCAATCGGCGTCGTCTTTGGCGATATCGGCACCAGTCCGCTCTATGCCTTGAAGGAAATCTTCAACGGCCACCATCCCATCCCGGTCACGCCGGACAACATTCTCGGCATTCTGTCGATGGTGTTCTGGTCGATCATGCTGCTGGTTTCGCTCAAATACGTTTTGGTGATCATGCGTGCCGACAATCGTGGCGAGGGCGGTTCGCTGGCGCTGCTGGCGCTGGTTACGGAGCGCGCCAGGAATCCGCGCCTGGCCTGGATCGTTACCTTGCTCGGCATTTTCGCGGCGGCACTGTTCTATGGCGACAGCATGATCACGCCGGCGATTTCGGTGCTGTCGGCCGTCGAGGGGATGGAACTGGTGACGCCGACGTTGAAGCCCTATGTCATTCCGATCACGCTGGCCATTCTGACCGGGCTGTTCTTCATCCAGAAACGCGGCACCGGCTCGGTCGGCCTCTTCTTCGGGCCGATCATGACCGGCTGGTTCTCCGTCCTGGGGCTGCTCGGCGTGTTGCAGATCGTGCACAACCCCGGCGTATTGGCCGCATTGAATCCGCTGTATGCCCTCGGTTTCATTGGCGCCCATCCGGGCCTCGCCTTTCTGGCGCTGGGTTCGGTCGTGCTGGCCGTCACCGGCGGCGAGGCGCTCTATACCGACATGGGGCATTTCGGTCGTTTTCCCATCCGCCTGGCCTGGTTCGCCTTCGTGATGCCGGCGCTGGTTCTCAATTACTTCGGCCAGGGGGCTCTGCTGCTGGCCGAACCAGAGGCGATCGAAAACCCCTTCTTCCACCTGGCGCCCGATTGGGCCCTGATCCCGATGCTGGGGCTGGCCACGCTGGCGACGGTGATCGCCTCGCAGGCGGTCATTTCCGGCGCTTTCTCGGTGGCGCGCCAATCGGTACAGATGGGCTTGCTGCCGCGCATGCAGATTGTCCATACCTCAGGCAACGAGGAAGGGCAAATCTATGTTCCCTTTACCAACTGGAGCCTTTATCTGGCCGTCGTGGCGCTGGTCATCGGCTTCAAGTCGTCGTCCAACCTGGCGGCTGCCTACGGCATCGCGGTGACCGGGACGATGCTGATCGACACCATCCTGCTCGCCTTCGTGATGGCGCTGATGTGGAAATGGCACTGGTCGGTCGCGGCGCTGGTGGCCGGCTTCTTCCTGACGGTGGATGTCGCTTTCTTTACCGCCAATGCCATCAAGATTCCTGAAGGCGGCTGGTTCCCGATCGCCATGGGGCTGATCTCCTTCACCGTGCTGACCACCTGGCGGCGCGGGCGACGGCTGGTGTCGCAGGAGATGGCCAAGCAGAGCATTCCGATGGAAGACTTCATCACCGCCATCAACGACGTGCATCGCATCAACGGCACTGCCGTCTTCATGACCAGTTCCAAGGAGGGCGTGCCGCCGGCCTTGCTGCACAACCTCAAGCACAATCAGGTGCTGCACGACCGTGTCGTGCTGGTCACCGTGCAAACGGCCGACACGCCACACGTCAACGACATGGATCGCATCTACCTGCACCGCATGGGCAAGGGCTTCATGCGGGTGATCGTTCGCTACGGATTCATGGAAAGCCCGGATATTCCGGCCGTTCTCGACCAGTGCAAGCACCAGGGCGAACGCTTCGACATGATGGAGACGACTTTCTACCTGTCGCGGGAAACCATCGTGCCGTCGATGACCCGCCGCATGACGCTGCTCCGGGCCCGCCTGTTCGCCTTGATGTCGAAGAACGCTACCAGTGCCAGCGATTTCTTCCAGATTCCGACCAATCGGGTAGTCGAACTGGGTACGCAACTGGTTATCTGAGGGTTTCGGCGATAGGGATAGAACGGAAGTCGACGGTGCTTGGCTTTGATGATTGAGTTTTTATTGTTTTTGGTGAATCATAGGCCGACATGGTCGCCCGTCTTCTCCGTCCCGACGTTGTTTCCTCCCCGCAGCATCTCCAGCTATCCGAATTGATCTCAGCGCTGAGCCATGCGCTGGATATCACCGAAGGGCAGCCGGAGGGGCACTGCGTGCGTTGCTGCTGGATAGGCATGCACATCGGTCGGCGCTGCGGCCTGGATGACGGCGAACTGTGGAACCTCTATTACACGCTCTTGCTCAAGGATCTGGGATGCAGCAGCAATGCGGCGCGAATCTGCGAGCTGTATCTGACCGACGACCTCCGATTCAAACGCGATTTCAAGACGGTTGGCGACAGCCTGCCTCAGGTGCTCGGCTTCGTGCTCGGGCATACCGGCTTGAAGGCGCCGCTGGCCGAGCGTTTCCGCAGCGTGCTGACCATTTTCCGGGAGGGTGACGAGATCGCCCAGGAGCTGATTTCCACCCGTTGCCAGCGCGGAGCCGATATTGCCCGCTTGCTGCGCTTCCCCGACAGCGTGGCAGCCGGTATTTATAGCCTCGACGAGCATTTCAATGGCCAGGGAAGGCCGCAGAGGCTGGCTGGCGAGGCGATCCCGCTCTACTCGCGCATCGCGCTGCTGGCCCAGGTTGTCGACGTATTTCATACGGCGGGTGGCCCGCAGGCTGCTGTCAACGAAGTGCGCGGCCGCTCCGGAAGCTGGTTCGACCCCGCGCTGGTCGGGATTTTCAATGACCTTGCCGCCGAGGATACCTTCTGGGCGACTCTGGCCTCCTCGGATGTGATGCATGCCATTCTGGCGCTCGAACCGGCCAGTCACATCGTCGCGCTCGATGACGATTACCTGGACGACATTGCAGCGGCCTTCGGTCAGGTCGTCGACTCGAAAAGTCCCTACACCAGCGGCCACAGCGCCCGGGTCGCGCTGTATACCGACCTGATTGCCGAAACGCTCGGTTTGCCACTTGATCGTCGGCGCTGGCTCAAGCGCGGCGCCTTGCTGCACGATGTCGGCAAGCTTGGGGTGAGCAACAGCATCCTCGACAAACCCGGCAAGCTCGATGCCGACGAGTGGGCCGCCGTGCAGTCCCATGCTGCCTATACCGAGGCTATCCTGTCGCGTATCGGTGCCTTTGCCGAACTGGCGGTCGTTTCTGCGGCACACCACGAGCGACTGGACGGCAAGGGCTATCCGCGCGGATTGCTGGCCGATCAAATCACGCTTGAAACGCGCATCATCACCACCGCCGACATCTTCGACGCCATCACCGCCGAACGCCCGTATCGCGGTGCAGTGCCGATTCCGAAAACGCTGGAGATCATGGCCGAAAACGTCGGGACAGCCATCGATCCTGCGTGTTTCGAAGCCTTGAAGAAAGCCATTGCCCACTTGCCGGCCTGAGCGTTTGCGGTAAGGTTTTGGCGTTCACCCGGTAAAATACGCGCTTTGCTCGCCGGCCAGTCCGGACAAGGTTTCATCGCATGACTACTGAACTCAAAGTGCCGACCGTCGGTATCGTTTCCCTGGGCTGCCCCAAGGCCGGTTCGGACACCGAACGCATTCTCACCAAGCTGCGCGCCGAAGGCTACAACCTGTCGCCCAACTACGATGACGCCGACCTGGTCATCGTCAACACCTGTGGCTTCATCGACGCTGCCGTAGAGGAGTCGCTCGACGCCATCGGCGAGGCGCTCAGCGAAAACGGCAAGGTCATCGTTACCGGCTGCTTGGGCGCCAAGGGCGACATCGTGCAGACGACGCACCCGTCCGTGTTGGCTGTCACCGGTCCGCATGCCGCCGACGAAGTGATGGGCTACGTGCACCAGCACCTGCCCAAGCCGCACGATCCCTACACCGACCTCGTGCCGCCGCAGGGCGTGCGCCTGACACCGGACCACTACGCCTACCTGAAGATTTCCGAGGGCTGCAACCACAGCTGCACTTTCTGCATCATTCCGTCGCTGCGCGGCCCGCTCGTTTCGCGCCCGGTCGGCGACGTCCTGGCCGAAGCCGAGAACCTGGCCCGTGCCGGCGTCAAGGAACTGCTGGTGATCTCGCAGGACACCTCGGCCTACGGTGTCGATGTGAAATACCGTACCGCCTTCTGGGGCGGTAAGCCGGTGAAGACCCGCCTCAAGGAACTGTGCGAGGCCATGGCGCAGTTCGGCATCTGGGTCCGTTTGCACTACGTCTATCCGTATCCGTCGGTCGACGATGTCATTCCGCTGATGGCCGAGGGCAAGATCCTGCCTTATCTCGACGTGCCGTTCCAGCACGCCAGCCCGAAGATCCTCAAGGCCATGAAGCGCCCGGCCTCGGCCGAGAACACCCTGGAGCGCATCGCCAAGTGGCGCTCGATCTGCCCGGAAATCGTCATCCGCTCGACCTTCATCACCGGCTTCCCCGGCGAAACGGAAGAGGACTTCGACCAGCTCATCCAGTTCCTCGAAGATGCACAGCTCGACCGCGTCGGTGCCTTTGCCTACTCGCCGGTCGAAGGTGCGGCGGCCAACGATCTGGGCCTGCTGCTGCCGGAAGACGTGCGCGAGGATCGCCGCCGTTGGCTGATGCAGGTGCAGGAAGATATCTCCGCTGACAAGCTGGCCGCCAAGATCGATAGCGTGATCGAAGTGCTGGTCGACGAAGTCGACGAGGAAGGCACCATTGCCCGCTCCAAGGCCGATGCGCCGGAGATCGATGGCCTGGTCTATATCGACGGCCATTTCGACGCCCAGCCGGGCGACTTCCTGCAGGTCAAGGTCATCGATGCCGACCACCATGACCTCTACGCCCAGATCGCCTGATCTGATTTCCACTTTGGTTGGCATCGTCGGTGCCAACCAGGTGTTGACCGAACCGGCCGATATTGCGCCTTTCATCACCGATTGGCGCGGTCGTTATCGCGGCGCGGCGCGCTGCGTCGTGCGGCCCGCCCATACCGCTGAAGTAGCGGCCGTGGTCAAGGCCTGTGCCGAAACCGGCACGGCCATCGTACCGCAGGGGGGCAATACCAGCTTGTGCGGTGCGGCGACGCCGGATGCGGCGGGCGAGGCGGTCGTCCTCAGTTTGGGGCGATTGAATCGTGTTCTGGCCCTCGATACCGGTAACAACACCATCACCGTCGAGGCGGGGTGTACCCTGGCCGCCGTGCAAGAGGCGGCGCGTGCAGCCGACCGGCTGTTTCCGCTGGCGCTGGCCTCCGAAGGCAGCTGTCAGATCGGCGGCAACCTGTCGACCAACGCCGGCGGCGTCCAGGTCCTGCGTTACGGCAACGCCCGTGAACTGACCCTCGGCCTGGAAGTCGTGCTGCCCAATGGCGAAGTCTGGGCTGGTCTGCGCGGTCTGCGCAAGGACAACACCGGCTACGACCTGAAACATCTGTTCATCGGCGCCGAAGGAACGCTGGGCGTCATCACCGCCGCCGTCCTCAAGCTCTTTCCGCTGCCGAAGCGGCAAACCACTTGCTGGCTCAATGTGGCCTCGCCGGCGGCGGCCGTCACTCTGCTCAATGCTGCCAAATCGGCTTTCGATGCCCAACTTACGGCTTTCGAACTGGTATCGGAAACCGCGTTGCAACTGGTATTGAAGAATATTCCGGGGGCTGCGCGCCCGGTCGACGCCAGCCCGTGGTACGTACTGGCCGAGTTTTCCGATGCCGAACCGGCTTCCGTCGAAGCTTGGCTCGCGGCACGCCTGGCAGCCGGCGAGGTGAGCGACGGCGTGCTGGCTGCCTCAGAAACCCAGGCCGGAAAGCTCTGGGCCTTGCGCGAGCATATTTCCGAGGCGCAGAAGATCGAAGGCGTCAGCATCAAACACGACGTGGCGGTGCCGGTGTCGCGTATCGCCGATTTCCTGGCGGCTGCCGATGCGGCGCTGGCGAAATCCTACCCGGGGATTCGCGTCGTTGCCTTCGGGCATGTCGGGGATGGCAACCTGCACTACAACCTGTCCAAACCCGACGCCCAGGACAACGCGGCCTTCCTTGCCCGCCAGCCGCAGGTCAATCGCATCGTGCATGACCTGGTCCATGCCTTTGCCGGCTCGATTTCCGCCGAGCACGGGCTGGGGCAACTCAAGCGTGACGAGATACTGCGCTACAAGAGCGCGGTGGAGATGGCGACGATGCGCTCGATCAAGCAGGCGCTGGACCCGCATGGTTTGATGAATCCGGGCAAGGTGCTCTAAGCGCCGGGCAGCGCGCCAAGATGGTGGCTCAGGCCGATACGAGGTCGGCGGTCACCTCGGGCGTGGGCAGTTGCAGCGGGACGGCAAAGCTGAACACACTGCCTTGACCCGGGCTGCTGTCGATGCGCAGTTCTCCACCCAGCAGTTTGGTCAGGCGGCGAACGATCGCCAAGCCGACGCCCAAACCGCCGTGGCGTCTGATACTGGAGCCATCGGCCTGGATCAGCAGCCCTTCGATGGCTTTCAACACATCCGGCGACATGCCGTGACCGGTATCGCTGACGGCAAATTCAATCCAGACGGTATCGCCGGTTTGCTGCCTGACCTTGGCGGAGACGCTGACGGTACCCGTCTCGGTGAATTTGATCGCATTGTCGATCAGGTGGTCGAGTGCATTGAACAGGCAGTCGCTGTCGCCAACGACAGTCTTGGGGGTGTCAGGGGAAGCGGTGTGATGAATCGCGAGCCCCTTGGCGGTGGCATCGTTGCGGCGGCGATGCGTTGCCCGGGCGAGCAGGTCGGCGCACAGGAAGGGGGCCGGGGTCAATTCAATCTGATCCGCCTCGAGTTCCGATAGCTTGATCAGGTTGTTAATTTGCGTCATCAGGAGCGTCGATGACATCTGGAGGTGCTTGAGCAATTCCTTCTGTTCCGGCGGGGCGTCGAGCATCAGTAGATCGGAGATGCCGATGATGCCATTCATCGGCGTGCGGAGTTCGTGGCTGATGTTCGACAGGAACTCGGTTTTTGCACGGAGCGATTGCTCGGCGACCTCGCGGGCGTGGGCGAGGTGGGCAGCCAATTTGGTCTGCTCGCGTTCGAGCCGGATTGCGTCATGCAAGGTTTCGTTGAAAAACTGGGCGCTGCGGGTGACGGTCAGCAAAAAGAGCAGGCTCATCAGCGAGAAGGCGATTCCCGTGCTGTCGGCGCTGAACCCGCAGAGCGCAACGGCCAAGACGATCGGCCAGGCATAGCAGCGAAAGGCGGTGAGGTCCGCCGCGACAACCTGTACCGCGCCCGCGACCATGCCGGCCATGACGAAGGCCGTGAACAGCTTCAGTACCGGGTCGCCAGCCGTCATGAAGAGGACAGCACCACCGGCCCAGGTCAAGCCGCCGAGGCAGGCGCCGACGATGGCGCGCTGGCGCCAGCGTGCGGCGTGGGCATCGCGCTCGGCGGTGTCCTGCCGCCGATAGACGCGGTCGGCGAACAGGCGCAGCAGGGCGACGGCCAGGGCGACGCTGCCCCAGGCGATCAAGTATTCCTTGGCAAGGTGCGCCGAGCCGAGCCAGACCAGAAGGGCCGTGTTAAGAATGGAAACGATCTGTCCCAGTCGCAGGTTGCGATACAGCAGGGCAACTTGCGGACCCAGAACGTCGGGATCGTTTCCGGAGGTCAATTCAGTGCCCGTCCTTCGCTGGCTGCGAACAGCGCCGCAACGTCGTCCGGCGTAAAGCGATATTCGCGGTTGCAGATGTCGTCACGAATCAGGATCTCGCCGTGCTCGGCGAGGATAGCTTCGGCGTCCGCACGGCCAATGCCGCGGATCATGTCGCGCACCTTTTCCCAGTCTTCCGGACAGTGATAGGCGACGGGCAGCGGATCGTAGAGGCGGATGCCGTGCGCCTCGATATCTTCGTGGAAAAGGCGGGTGAGCAGGCTTTCAGCGTCCAGTTCGAGCAATTCGGCGGTTTTTACCGTCGCGGCAAGTTGCGTGATGCGGTGCCAGCCATCCGGATCGCGGGCATCGGCATCCGGCATTTTCTGCAGGAACAGGCAGACGGCCGCACGCGGGCTTGCGGTGGCGAACAGGCGGGAAGGCTGCTGCTCCGATTGCTCCAGATAATGTTCGAAAATGCCGGCGATGCTGTCGCCGACCATGGGGACGTAGCTCTGGTATGGCTGGCGCGCTGTCGGCAGGTCGAGGCTCATCAGCAACTGGCCGCCCTGATGCGCGCCGAGCAGCTCGGGTACCGGCGCCGGCAGCACGACCGGGTTGCTGCGCGCCATGCCGCGCATCTGCAGCTTTTCGTTGCAGTCCATGACCAGCAACTGGATCGGGCCGCCGCCGCGCAATTGCAGGGTCAGGCGGCCGGGTTGCTTCAACTGGGCGGCGATCAGCGCGGTGACGGCAGCCGTTTCGCCGAGCAATTGTGCGACGGTGGGCTGGTAGTCGCGGTCGTGCTGCATGGCCGCCCAGGCATCGCCGAGATGCACGAAGGCGCCACGAATATCCAGGCCTTCGAACAGGAAGCGGCGGACGAAACTGTCACTCATTTCTTCAGCTCCGCCGCATAGGTTTCCGGGGCAAAACCAACCAGCAGTGTCGTGCCGGTATCGAGTACCGGGCGCTTGATCAGCGACGGATACTCGGCCATCAGTTTCAGCGCCTTGGCTTCATCGACGTCGGCGCATTCCGCGTCCGACAGCTTTTTCCACATCAGGCCGCGCGTATTGAGCAGTTTTTGCCACCCGGCTCGCGCCGCCCAGTCGGGCAGCCGGCTCTCGGCGATGCCGGCCTTCTTGTAATCGACGAATTCATAGGCGACGCCATTTTCGGTCAGCCAGTTCATGGCTTTCTTCATGGTGTCGCAGTTCTTGATGCCGTATACCTGGATCATGTCTGGTCATTCTAGCGAAGGAGGTAAATTTTATCATTTCATTGCCCGGGCGCCTGAGATCGACAAAAAAGGCAGCCACGCGGGCTGCCTTTTCGGGGGTGAGCGACTTTCCGCCGGGCGCCGAGCTTACTTCCGCAACTTGGCGAAGGCGGCAGCCATCGCGTTGCCCGAGGGTGGGGCGCTGCTGTGCCGGGACTGTCCGCTGCCGGAGTGCTGTTTCGCCAGCGGCGCACCGCGCTGGGCGCCGGCTTCGTGGCTGCGGCCCTTGCCCGGCTCGTCGGACATGCGCATGGTCAGCGCGATGCGCTGGCGCTGCAGGTCGACTTCGAGCACCTTGACCTTGACCACCTGGCCGGCCTTGACCACGTCGTGCGGGTCCTTGACGAAGGTATTGGAGAGCGCCGAGACATGCACCAGGCCGTCCTGATGGACGCCGATATCGACGAAGGCGCCGAAGGCGGCGACGTTGGTGACGACGCCTTCGAGGATCATGCCGGGACGCAGGTCTTTGACCTCCTCGACGCCGTCGGTGAAGGTCGCCGTCTTGAATTCCGGGCGCGGGTCGCGGCCCGGCTTTTCCAGTTCCTTCAGGATGTCCTGCACGGTGGGCAGGCCGAAGCGGTCGTCGGTGAACTTGCTGGCGTTCAGGCTCTTGAGCAGGCGGCCGTCGCCCATGATTTCCTTGATCGGCTTCTTCAGGTCGACAATGATCTTCTCGACCAGGGGATAGGCTTCCGGATGGACCGATGAGGCGTCAAGCGGATTGTCGCCGTTCGGCACGCGCAGGAAGCCGGCGGCTTGTTCGAAGGTCTTGTCGCCGAGGCGCGGTACCTTCTTCAGGTCGTCGCGACTCTTGAAGGCGCCGTTGGCGTCGCGGTAGCTGACGATATTGGCGGCCAGGCCGGCGTTGAGGCCGGAGATGCGGGTGAGCAGCGGCACCGAGGCGGTGTTCACATCAACGCCGACGGCATTGACGCAGTCCTCGACCACGGCATCGAGATTACGCGCCAGCTTGGTCTGCGACACGTCGTGCTGGTACTGGCCGACGCCGATCGACTTCG
>CAMKYP010000082.1 GCA_946477505.1 uncultured Dechloromonas sp.
CCGATCGGCACGTCGGCAAACGCCTGGTTGCCGAGGAAGTGGTCGGGATGGTGGTGGGTGTTGATGACCAGCACCACCGGCTTGGCACTGACCCGGGCGATGGCCTGGCGCATCTGCTGTCCGTAGCGCAGCGAGGGGCCGCTGTCGATGACGACGACGCCCTCCGCCCCGACGATGAAACCGGTGTTGACGATATTGCCGCCGTTGCGGGTGTCGAAATCCTCGGTCTTGCCGATGAAGGCATAGACATCCGTGGCGACCGGCCGCGCGACGAGCCGATAGTCGAAATCGTCGGCGCCGAGCGCGCCGGCCAGTACCGCGAGCAGGACGAAGAGCAGGCGCTTCATTGCTCGATCCTGGCCCGGAAGACGTTGCCGTTGTTGTCGCGGCCGCTCGCCTCCAGCGTACCGCCAGCCGCCCCGCGCTGCAGCGTGAACACCGGGTTCTCGCTGACCGGCTCGTAGGTCTGGACGCGCATCAGGCGCTTGCCGGCGGCATCGGTGAAGTTGATTTCCTCGATGTGGAAGGCCGGCGTTCCGGCGACCAGCCCGGTATCCATCGGATGCACGATGCGCAGGCGGACCCGCCCGGCATTCGGCCCCTGCGACCACTGGCGGCCGCTGACCTCGTTGAGCCGCTTCTGCCATTCCGGCGAGGCGGCGGCGGCCGACGGCGCGGTGCAGCCGCCGCCCACGGTCTCCACCCAGGTGCCGCCGACATGCCAGACGCCGTCGCTGGTACGCACGGCAGCCCGCACCGGCGTGGACTGCTGCAGCTTGACGCGAAAGCCGAGATAGGCCGGCGCCTCTTCCGGGAAAAAGCGCAGCACCTGGACGATGGGATTGAAATCGGCGAAGACCACGACCTCGACAATCCCCGGCAGTGCCGTGGCATCGACCGTGACCGGCACCTGCATCGGGTTTTCCGCCGTCGACGGGGCGACGACCTTGACGCGCGGATCGAAGAGCACGGGCGCCCCGGACAGGAAGGCTTTTTCCATGTCCGTCCAGCGCGCCGAGGCGAGCGGGTCGCCGCCCTCCTTGAGGGCGGCTGCTTCAGCCGGCGACATCAGGGCCGCCAGCGCAATGGCCGCAATGGTCAGGGGATATTTCATGTCTCTGTCTCGCTCCAATCCGCCCTACGGGGCTGTTTGCGGAAGCGTTGTGCAAGCGGCATGCCAATCCCGCCTCGCCAGGCCCAAAGCACCGAATGACGGCCGTTCCGGGGCGACAGGCTAAAAATCGCCGCGCCGCCTCCGTAACGAGGTGTGCAACTTTGGAGCAACTGGTGACATTTGAAGCAGCGCGCCAAGACACAAGTGCTCAACGCCCAGAACCGGCGAAACGGCTGCCTTTCCCCACCCAACGGACGATTCGGGCATATCCACCCACTTGGCACAGGCTTTGCGGATACCCCTCCCGCCAGTGCGCCGATTCAGGGAAAGGAAGGCGGCACGCCGGCGGGACACTCCGGCCACCCGGAAACGGCTGGCCGGAACCAATTGGATAACCAAGGAGACAATCCATGCACAGACATACCCCCTTCAAGCGGAGCACCATCGCCCTGCTCGCCGCTGCGATGCTGGCGGGCGGTCAGGCATCCGCCGTCGTCACCGACGCGGACATCCTGAACGATGCGGCGACCAAAGGCGACGTCGTCAGCTTCGGCCTCGGCACGCAAGGCCAGCGCTTCAGCCCGAGCACCCAGATCAACACCAAGACGGTCAAGAACCTGGTGCCGGCCTGGTCGATGTCCTTCGGCGGCGAGAAGCAGCGCGGCCAGGAATCGCAACCGGTCATCCACAACGGCAAGATGTTCGTCACCGCTTCCTACAGCCGCCTGTTCGCGATGGACGCCAAGACTGGCAAGAAGCTGTGGAAGTACGAGCACCGCCTGCCGGACGGCATCATGCCGTGCTGCGACGTGATCAACCGCGGCGCCGCGCTGTACGACAACCTGGTCATCTTCGCCACCCTGGACGCCCAGCTGGTCGCGCTGAACCAGGACACCGGCAAGGTCGTGTGGAAGGAAAAGCTTGAAGACTACGCCGCCGGCTACTCCGCCACCGCCGCCCCGATCATCGCCAAGGGCAAGCTGATCACCGGCGTCTCCGGCGGTGAATTCGGCGTCGTCGGCCGCATCGACGCGCGCGACCCGAAGACCGGCAAGCTGATCTGGACCCGCCCGACCGTCGAAGGCCACATGGGCTACATCATGAAGGACGGCGAAAAGGTCGAGAACGGCATCTCCGGCACGACCAACGCCACCTGGCCGGGCGATCTGTGGAAGACCGGCGGCGCCGCCACCTGGAACGGCGCCACCTACGATCCGGAAACCAACCTGATTTTCGCCGGCACCGGCAACCCGGCCCCGTGGAACAGCCACCTGCGCCCGGGCGACAACCTCTTCTCGTCCTCCACCGTCGCCATCGACGCCGATACCGGCAAGATCGTCTGGCACTACCAGAACACCCCGCACGACGGCTGGGACTTCGACGGCGTGAACGAATTCGTTTCCTTCGACTACAAGGACCCGAAGACGGGCAAGATCATCAAGGCCGGCGGCAAGGCCGACCGTAACGGCTTCTTCTTCGTCAACGACCGCACCAACGGCAAGCTGCTCAACGCCTTCCCCTTCGTCAAGAAGATCACCTGGGCCACCGGCTACGACATGAACACCGGCCGCCCGATCTACACGGCGGACGGTCGCCCGGGCAACCCGGCGGATGAAGCCGACGGCAAGAAGGGCAAGGTCGTCTTCTCCGCCCCGTCCTTCCTCGGCGGCAAGAACCAGCAGCAGATGGCCTACAGCCCGCAGACCGGCCTGTTCTACGTGCCGGCCAACGAGTGGTCGATGGACATCTGGAACGAACCGGTTGCCTACAAGAAGGGCGCCGCCTACCTTGGCGCCGGCTTCACCATCAAGGCCATCCACGACGACCACATCGGCGTGCTGCGCGCTGTCGACCCGGCCACCGGCAAGATCGTCTGGGAAAACAAGAACTACGCTCCGCTCTGGGGTGGCGTGCTGACCACTGCCGGCGGCCTGATCTTCTACGGCACCCCGGAAGGCTTCCTCAAGGGTGTCGACGCCAAGACCGGCAAGGAACTGTGGTCCTTCCAGACCGGCACCGGCATCGTCGCACCGCCGGTCACCTGGGAACAGGATGGCGAGCAGATGATCGCCGTCACCACCGGCTGGGGTGGCGCCGTGCCGCTGTGGGGCGGCGACGTCGCCAAGCGCGTGAACTACCTCGAACAGGGTGGTTCGGTGTGGGTCTTCAAGCTGCACAAGGGCTAAACGGCCTCTCCCTCGGGGCGCGCAAGCGCCTCACCCCCACGGCCCGTCCGCTTCGGCAGTCGGGCCGTTTTTTTTGCTTCACGTGCCCCTACCGACCCCGGCTCGTCCTAGGGGGACGCGATTGGCTGTTCAGGGGACAGTAGCGATGCCAGGTGGGCATCGATCTCGTTTGCCATACGACTGACGGACAGCCAAACCGTACTCTCCCGCGCGTAGGGCATAGGAGACACGGCGGATACATCCACCCGCTCCAGCCCTGACAGGATGCTCCTTCTCTCGTCCTTGGGAAGGATCGCAACATGCTCGAACGCCCGGTGAAACGACTTCGAAAGCACCAGTGTTTTGTCGTCACCCGTGATTTGGGCAGGCAATTCCGCCGGCGAAGCGATTCGCCGATCCAGGACCGAAAAAACCGGATCAATGCTCTTTTCAAGCTCCATGAATCCCACCAGGACGAGAAGTGCGAAGCCTTGGCCGGGTAGCGCCAGTAAAAAGGCCGAACCGATGGGAGCGGTGGTGCGGATTTTCTTGGGTTTCGGCTGCGAAATATTGATTGTCTTTGCGGCTGGCTGCGGCGTGCCGAGGCGCTTTTCCAGGTCCCTGAGCGTCCTGCGCCGCGATGCGGCATCGCTGGGGGCATCGCGTTCCCAGACGGCGATGTCGCCGCCCGATTTGAGCAGCGAGAGCGCCCTATCCTTCACGGCCTCGTTCAGGCGGCCATATCGCCATGCCGTGTCAGCCAGTGCGAAGTACACCAGGCAGGCTGTTTCGGTGTTGCGAAGGAGATCGCCATGGCGATCCAGGATGTCCTGGCATGAATCGTCAGAAGAAAGCCCTGCCTTCAAGTTCAGGAGGTAGCGATCCCGGACATCGCAAGTCGTGTCATCGGAATATAGACCCGTTCCCCAAGTACCCATGGCACCTCCCAATGTTGTTTAATGCGGCCCGGCGAATGAAAGGGATTTCCCTGTCCAGATGCGGATGCTCAGCCAACGTTGAAATCAAGCAGTGCCTTCGGGGAACTGCCTGAACGACTTGCGTGATGCGACAACGCTGGCCAGGTAAGCTTTTTCAAAGCATTGAACTTGAGCTGTTTCAACGGCATGCGGCAGCTCGATTCGAAGAAAGGCACCGTTGCTGCGAAGTATCTTCAAC
Source organism: uncultured Dechloromonas sp. (assembly GCA_946477505.1). GTDB lineage: Bacteria > Pseudomonadota > Gammaproteobacteria > Burkholderiales > Rhodocyclaceae > Azonexus. The sequence continues at coordinate 4,456 of CAMKYP010000082.1, forward strand.
CGCTGATTTTCCGGAATTCGGTCCATATCAAGCGCATTCGGCATGCGATGGTGGCTTTGAATGAGTGAAATACCATGCCCTTCGAATTCGGATGAGAGTTCCAGGAAGCGCGGGGTTGGCAGCAAAAGATCATACCCAATCAGACGATACTCGGCCGCTATCGAAGGGCCACCTTGACGGATGGGCTGCGCGGTTTCCCACCACTCGAAGCGGGTGTTTGGCATGTGCCCCAGAACCCACACCCATGGAACCTGCGGGTGCAGGAATCCGATGAGGTCACCGACGGTCGCCCCGTGTACATAGAGCGTCTCAACTCCCTCTGTTTCCAGAATTTCAGGCCCGCTCATGAGTACCTAACATAGATTTATGGACTCCCCGTCTTGCAAATGATTCCGATGATCAGCCGTAACGCCGCATGCTACCCCCATTGGCTGCCATCCCCTCGCTATTCCGCTATGCGACTAGAGAGGGAGATGCTTCAGCCACCGAAAACCGATGTACCCAAGCATGGCTCCTACCAGTGCGATCAGCACGTACAACGCGGCTGAAGCACCTGCGATGGCGGCAACCGTAATGCCCGCCGCAGAACCGACAAGCATTCGGTGCCAGGCGCCAACCACGGGGCGGCGGTCATCGTCGACGAGGTGCAGATAAAACATGGTCGCGACAACGACGAAAATTCCGGCAAGAGGACGAACGGGAGCCGGGTCGCAACACGAGCCGGGCAGGAAACTGAAGGCAGTAAACAACGCCCCCAAAATTGCGGCAAGACCCAGTTCAGCCCAGCGCATGCATTCCTCCATGGGCCAAGCCGCGGACGCTCCGTTTGCGGCATATCCCTTGGAACGCCGGGTCAAGCAGCAGATGGGAAATGACAACTACCATTTCGAAAGGGTTTTCTCGATACGTGCACAGAATGACAGAACTTGAGGTTGCGTCAGAGATTCCGCCTTGTAAAGCGATTGCATTTCAAGCCGGCAGTTCGGCGCACAAGTTCCCAACAGAGCGGTCTTTAGTACACGTTTCACCGGCTGCCGCAGCACCAGGCGATCAACCCACCAGGGCGAGCCGAGAGAAGTCAGCACCAACGCTCTTTCGAGATTATCGAGCTTTGGCTTGATTGGGCCGAAATCGGTGGCGTGATCGTAGGCGACTCCGGGAGCCCATACTCGGTCAAACCACCCTTTCAAGATGGCAGGAAAACCAAACCACCAGGTAGGAAAGACAAGCACCAACGCATCGGCGGAAAGCAGACGGTCGATTTGATCCTGAACGGCAGCCGATGCAAACGCTGGACGGTAGTAGCTTTGGCGCTCATCGAGCGTGAGCGCGGGAGAGAACCCGGAAAGATAGAGGTCCTCGATGATCACTTCGTGACCTTTCCCTCTCAATGCGGCAATCGCGGACTGGGCCATCGTATGGCACAAGCTGTCGGTATTCGGATGTGCAATGACGACGAGGCATTTCATGACTCAAGCAATGGAGGCAGGCGAGGCAAGTGAGGGAAGCGACTCAGGGGGCCGGGGCAAGCGGCATTGATCGCAATGTCAGGCTTCATCCTCTTCCGGTGGCGCAAGCTCTCGCTTCCACGGACTGTTTTCATCCTGGCGCCACGCAACCCAACCGGGAGGAAGATCGGCGAAATCACGCATCGTTGGGTCGATTTCCAGAACATGGCTTAGGCAGACGATGCGTGCATCGTCTGCCTGTGCGTCGAGAGTGTCATGGAACTGCCAACCGTGGTCATCTTCGTCATGGGAAACAAACAGGATGGGTTTTTTGCTCTCTATCACCCCGCGTGTGACAAAAGTTGCACAGTTGGGTGGTTGGTCAAAGGGCCATTTCATGATGGATTGGGTCTCATGGCAGGGAGGATGCCTTGAAGGCGGGGGTCAAATACGCGCGGACATGCTTTCCGGGAAAATATTACCCGAATGACATTTAATATGACGGCGAACAAGATAGCGTCGCACTTTACTTCGGCTGCCAAGTACCTCAAGACTAGCGGTAACGGAATCATGCGTTCCAAGAATTGAATTCACCGGCTGCCTTACAGAATGGGATGGGTCATGGTTTCCCGGGCAAGAAGCAAGCATCCGCTGCACATGAAGAAGCGCTACGCCAGTTGATGGCATTCCACGACAAAGGATTTACCGACTTATCGCGGTTATAAAAAACGGCGGCACCACTGGGCAGATTCCAGCCATGCAATCGTACGCCAGCATAAGGAAAGAGTTGCGATGCAGTCTGCCGCCCCATCGATGCAACAAGGTAATCGTAAGCTGCCTGATGTTTCCACCAGGGGATGTTGATCGAAACCTGCTGAAGGCGACCGGAGGCAAAGAAAAAGGAAATGAATAAAGCGGGGACCCCGTTGAATGACTTTGTATCCAACGCACACGCCAAGTCCCCCAAGCCCTCACCAGGATTTGGGTAGCAGTTCAGAGGAATACCCGCAAATTTCTCCCGAAGCTTTTTTTCCGTCCATGCCTCGGAAAGCTCTGACAACTGGAAAACAACATCTTTGCGATTTTCAGTGAAGTACAACCGGTGCTCTCGTATCGCCTCCCGTTGAGTTGCCAACAACCAGAAAATGCCCAATACAAGCACCAGTGCCATGAGAATTCGGCGCAGGCTCAATGGCTCAGATTGAGGTTTTTTCATGAACGGAGATGTTTTCATTTCATGTGCCATGAGGTCGAAAATTGCGGAACGCAGGCAATGTCAGCGCGATTAATACAGAGATACCCGGCGCGCTTGCGATACGGAGCTGTTAGCCATGGAGTGCAGATGCACCAATTGGCATGCGTTCATGCCCTGATTGTAATGCCGTGTCGCATGTCGCAGTCATGGATTGTTGACATTTTCCGGCATCGGGCCGGTCGCTTTCAGGTCGTTTTGCGGTTGATCGGTACAGTACGTCTGGAATCCGGCATTCTGAGTCCCCCCTGGCAGGAGGGGCGAGACCTCGGACTCCGTTGCCTCGTTCGGGACGAAACTGCCCTTTTTCCCGACATGTGCCGCAACGGCCCGGCGCAGGCAGGCCAGGGCTTCACGGCTCTCGGGCAGGTAGGCGCCATAGGCATGGAACTCGTGATTCATTTGTGGCCAGACATCGAGGCGGACGCTGCCGCCCTGGGCGGCGACCAGGCTCGCGAAATCGCGGATCATGTCGACCAGGATTTCCCGCCCACCGGCCTGCAGGTAGATCGGCCCAAGCGAGCGATAGTCCTGCCCGATCGGCGACAGGGCGGCGTCGCTCAGCGCCTGGCCGCCCTTGAGCCACTTTGCGAATTGCAGGGTCATGTAGCCCTGCACCATATCGTACGGGTCGTTGCCGAACTGGCTGGCGCCGCGCCGCCCGATATCGGTCCACGGGCTGATGCCCACGGTGAGCGCCGGTTTCGGCAGATTGGCGTCCCGCAGCTTCGCCAACACCATCAGCGCCAGGTGACCGCCGGCCGAGTCGCCGCACAGCACCAGTTTTTCCGGCGGGGTGCCGTGGGCCAGCACATGGGCGTAGGCGGCAAGCCCGTCCTCCAACTGTGTGGGATGCGGGTGCTCGGGCGTCAGGCGGTAGTCGGGCGCGAAAACCGCCACCCCGAGCGTGTGCGCCAGACAGGCCGCGAAGTGGCGCGACACGCCGGCGTAGAAGGTGTAGCCGCCGCCGTGAAAGTGCAGCAGGGTGGCATCGCTGTGGCGCGTCTGCGGCAGGAACCAGGTGCCACGCGGCTCGCCGTCGCCGGTTTCGCGTACGCTCACGTCGGGATAGGTTTCGGTCATGCCGTAGACGCTGTCGAAGTAGGCCCGGCTTTCGGCAATGTCATGGCTGATACGAAAGGCATGATTGAACTGGGCTCGCGTATAGCGCGTGCCGTATTCGAACAGAAACGGCCACGCTTTCACCAATGGCCTGCCCAATGCCCGCCCCAGCGCCACACGGCACAGGCAGGCAGCTGATACGGCCATGCTGCGCAGCTTGTGCGACAGGCGGCCCTGAATTATCGTTTTCATGATGAGCTACTCGCGGATGTCGATCCGTGCCATCCTGCCCGCTCCGCCAGCGCCCCGCTAGAACGCAAACGACACCCGTTGAAGACACCGCTCTCCCGCCTGCACATCCCCTCCCCGGCCCTCGGCGCCTGCCTGTTGGCCGGCATCGAGCGTGATACACGCGGTTGTTCGCTGGGCGAGCTGGATCGTCTCAACTACTACCCGGCGACACCGATGGCGGTGATCTCGTTGATTTTCGAAGGAACACTGCACCTGGTCGAAAGTGAGGCACAGGGAAACCGATTCGCGCCGGGGCCGGCCTTGCCACGACTCACCCTCTCCGGCCCACAGCGCCATCCTGCGGCCAGTTGGTCGCCGGGCCCCGTACATGCCCTGTCCGTCGGCATATACCCGGAAGCCTTCAAACGTCTCATCGGCCAGCCCGTGGCATCCTTCGTGGATCGCCACCTGCCTCTGGAAACGGTGGCACCGCCGGCCTTGCTCCAGGCTTGCCAACGTGTCCTTGCGGCTGGCGCCCAGACCCCGTTCGCGCTTCTCGAAAAGGAAATCCAGCCGCTGTGGCGTGAACCGTTTCACCCCAGTCCGGCACCGTATATCGGCGACTGGGTACGCTCGGTGGCGACCCGAGCCACCCACTCCAGCTCGGGGCGCAGCCTGCGTCATTGGCAACGCCTTGTCCGCGACTGGACAGGCCAGAGCTATCGCGACCTGCAGTTGTTCATCCGCGTCGAAGAGGCCTTCATCCATCGCGTTGCCGTCCGCAACGGCGGCACGCCAAACCTTGCCGACATCGCGGCCGATGCGGGCTTTGCCGATCAATCGCACATGGGACGCGAGATTCGCAGGATCACCGGGGTGTCGCCCGCCCGCTTTGGCGAACGCCTGGCCAACGACGAGTCCTTTTGGTACTACCGCCTGATCGCCGGAGAAATTCGGCAATACGGCTGACCGGGTTTCATTCCCGCGAGGCGGTTCTTCTCGATTCGACGAAGGTCTGGATGGCCCAGGCCAGTTCCTGCTTGAGCACGCCCTGCCAGGGCGGCATGTGGGTGACGCCGAGGATGATCTTGCCGTGGCGGAGCGTCTTGGCGAAATAGGCATCGTTGTCGCGCATACAGGCGGCGTTCAGTTCGGCGTCGCTTATCCGTCTGCAGAAGCGGTTGAGGTTGCGCAAATCGGGGGCCGGGGCGGCGTTGGTGCTGGCATCGGCGCCATGGCAGCGGGCGCAGGCCTGGTTGTAGGCTTGCTGGCCGATGGCGATGGCCTCGGGGTTGCCGCGATACGGGTTTTCGCTACGCCAGGTTTCGCCGAGCGGCGGCAGGCCGTCGGACGACACGGAGGGCGCCACGGCGACTTCGTTGGCCAGTGCCGACACGGAAAAAAGCACGGCCATCACGGCGATGAGCAATGTGTTCATGGTGGTCACCATTCGGTCGGGCAGCCGGTGCAGCCCTCGAAATCGGCTTCGTGGAAAACGGCAAAGCGACGGTAGGTACCCGTCAGGTCGGCCTTGCGGAAATTGACGGTGAAGAATTTGCTTTCCTGCAGATTGGCATTGGTCAGCCGGGCACCGATGAACCAGGCGAAATTGGCCTTGGCCGCCTCCAGGTTGGCGCCGGTCAGGTCGGCCTCGCTGAAATCGGCGCGGAACAGGCGAGCGAATTCGAGATCCGCGCCGACCAGGCGGGCGCCGCGGAAGGTGGCCGTCGGTGCGGCGGCCTTGACGAGCTTGGCGGCGGTCAAGTCGGCGCCATCGAAATTTGCCCCGGCCAGATTGGCGCCGGTGAGGTTGGCGCGGGCGAGGTTGGCGCCGGAAAAATCGGCTCCGGCGAGATTTTTCCCCGCCAGATTGGCATGGCGGAGATCGACGCCGCGGCACTGGGTATGCGGCCAGATACCGCAGCCGTTGATGACCAGCGGCTGGCCGGCCTCCTGCGCAAGGACCATGGGCAATCGGAGCAACAGGGCGATGAGGAGCAGACAACGCATTGGGGCAGTTTCCGATCTGTGTAGCGGTAGGGGCAATGCTCGAAAAGAGGTGACGGGGCCGGTGTCCATGCAGCACCGGCCCTGTCGGTTAAACGCCGGGAGCGGGGAAAGGTCGCTCCCGGCGCGGGGGGAGGCTTACCTCTTCGCCATCTTCGGCAGCTTGAACACCCACATCGAGCCGCCCTGCGTCACCTGTTTGGTCAGGTCGGCCATGTCGCCGCCCCACAACGGCACGGCGCCGCCATAACCGGACTGGATGCCGAGGTATTGCTCGCCGTCCATTTCCCAGGTGATCGGCACGGAGACCACGCCGGAGCCGGTCTGGAACTTCCACAACTCCTTGCCGTTCTTGGCGTCGAAGGCCTTGACGTAGCCGTCGGAGGTGCCGGTGAACACCAGGCCGCCGGCGGTGGTCAGGGTGCCGGCCCAGAGCGGGAACTTCTCCTTGTGCTCCCAGGCGATCTTGCCGCTCTTCGGATCGATGGCGCGCAGCGTGCCGACGTGGTCGTCGAACAGGCGCTTGATGCGGAAGCCCTGGCCGAGATAGGCGGAGCCGGCCTTGTACGTGAGCTTTTCGGTCCAGTAGTCCATCGCCCAGTGGTTGGCCGGGATGTAGAACAGCTCGGTCTGCGGGCTGTAGCTCATCGGCATCCAGTTGGTGCCGCCGAGGAAGGGCGGCGAGACGAAGATCGAATCGCCCTTGTCGGCCCCCTCCTTCGGTTTCGGCGGGTGCTGGCCGTCGACGATCATCGGCTTGCCGGTCTTGAGGTCGAAGCCCTTGGCCCAGGTGATGCCCTCGACGAACGGCCAGGCGCCGATCAGCGAGGTCGGCTTGTTGGGGTAGCCGGAACCGTCCGACAGCTTCTCGCGGTCGGTGACGAAGAAGAAGCCGTTGCGGTCGGCGTGGGCCGAGGCCTTGACCAGCCTGCCGGTCTTCGGATCCTTGTACTCGAAGAGAACGACCGAGTTGTTGCCGGAGAAGTCCCAGGCATCGTTCGGGGTGTGCTGGAAGAAGCCCTTCAGCTCGCCGGTATTGGCGTCGACATAGGCCTGGCCGGAGGTAAACAGGCTGTCCCAGTTGCGCGGGTCGTCGCCTTCCTTGGTGCGGTGCCAGGTATTCCACGGCGCCGGGTTGCCGGAACCGATGACCACCATATTCTTGTCCACATCGTAGCTGGCGGTCTGCCACGGCGCGCCGCCGCCGTGATGCCAGGCCTCGACCTTCTTGCCGTCCGGCCCTTCCGGCCAGCTCGGCGCTTTCGGATCGCCGGTCGTCGTGCTGTCCTTGCCGTGCAGGCGGCCCATGTGGCCCTCGACCATCGG
>CAMKYP010000083.1 GCA_946477505.1 uncultured Dechloromonas sp.
GGTACGGCTGGATTTCACCTTCAACTGGCAGAAGCCCACCGAGATCGCCTCGCGTATCCAGTCCATCATGCCGCCGGACACGGCCGGCGCCTTCTCGGCCTTCGGCTGGGATGCCGTCAACGTCGTGGTGCAGGGCCTGGTCGAAATCGAGGAACGGCCGAACCTGATGAAACTGACCAAGTACATCGAGGGCGGCATCGAACCGGTCCTCGAAGGATCGCTGCGCCGCTACTACGATCAGACCCTGGGCGTCGGCTGGCGCGAACTGCCCGAGATGAAGAAGCTGCTGCACGATGCCCATCGCGGCAACATTAAACGGCCGTCGGAGGCGGCCAGCGCCGACCTGATGGCCTTCGTCGCTTACTACGAGCACCACATCGCCCAGAACCAGCGCAACAGGGTAATCGACGCCCAGGTGCGCACCTTCCGCCACAATCGCGAGCACTACCAGAAGATCACCGCCAACCTGCTGCCCATCCTGTCGATGCTGACTTCGGGCGACCTGGGCCGCAGCCTCTCGCCCGATCCCTTCGATGCGGACGACAGGCGGCCCATTATGAACTTCGAGAAAATCGAGCGCGCCGGCCACGTGCTTTACATGTGCCTGGACTCGCTGCCCGACCCGTCCGTCGCCTCAGCCATCGGCGCCTTGGCACTGGCCGATCAGGCCGCACGCGCCGGCATGCGCTACAACCTGGGCGGCTACCGGCGCATCGCGCTGTTCGTCGACGAGGTCTCGAACGTCATCAACCAGCCGCTGATCGAGATCCTCAACAAGGGCGCCGAGGGCGGCATCTTCACCACCTGCGCGATGCAGACCCTGGCGGACCTGGCCAGGCGGCTGGGTAGCGAGGACGCGGCGCGCATGGCGCTGGGCAACCTCAACAACCTGATCGCGCTGCGCACCAAGGACCGGCCGACCCAGGACTTCGTGGTCGAGACCTTCGGCAAGACGGCGATCCACACGGTGCGGGTGGGACTGAGCCACGGATCGGATGCCCACCTGGGCGACTTCTCGTCGAGCTATTCCACCCAACTCACCGAGAGCTTCGAGGAGATGGTGCCGGCGGATGTGCTCGGCAAGCTGCCCAACCTCCAGTACTTCGCCTCGGTGTCGGGCGGCCGAATCATCAAGGGGCGGTTTCCGATCCTCGATCCCGATGCGGATTCGTGCCGCGCCCCGGGAAAGGCGGCCGCATGATCCGCGCCGTCGCCGTGTTGTCGTTGCTCGTCCTGCTGGTCCTGGTGCTGTACGTGCCGTCGGCCCATCCCCCGGAGCGCTTCCTCGCACAGCTACGCGCCGAGCATGAGGCAGCCACCGCCTACTGGGGCGCCGAGCCCGCCACCCGCATGCTGGATGGGGCGATGCGCATGCAAGATGCGACAACCCAGGTCACGCCGATTCCTGCCGCGAAGGATGCGCCTTCGCCAGCCGGCGTGACCGGCGCCGTGTCCCGGGAGATGTCCTCGGTCAACCAGCGCCTCTTCAACAACGCCTACTTCCGCGCCGTCGACGCGCTGCTCCTGCTCGCCAGCTATCGGCTCTCCACCCTACTCGAATGGCTGCCCTGGCTGGCGGTATTCGTCTTGGCTGCAGTCGTCGACGGCGGATTTGCGCGGCTCATCAAGGCCAAGGAATTCCTTCAGCACGATCCGGAAATGTTCGCGCTGTACGCCAGCCTGGGGATCGTGATCCTCTGCGCGACGGTCATCGGCTTCGTGCTGCCGGTGACGTTGCATCCGCTGCTGCTGCCGTGCGTGCCGCTGGTGGTTGGGGTGCTGACCGGGCGGGCGTTGGGGTGTTTTCATCGGCGTGGGTAGGCAGTTTGCAGAATCCAGGCGCGGATCTGGCCTTCGTGTGGGAGCCGTACTAAACCTGAGAGGGCTAGCCTAGCGACCGTCGATGGGCTGACTCCATGTTGCCGGGCGAATTGCCGGATCGACGGCACCTTCATCCCCTGGGTGGGCTTTCGCTCCTCAACGAGGCGGCGAAGTCCGCTGGCGATCTGGGCGACCAGCGGGGTATCGGACTGATGTTCCAGTTTCAGCATCTCTGAACTTCGCCGGACACGATTTGGGGCGCGATTTCCCGCATCACGCTCGCGACGCGGGGATCGCGTGTGATTTCCGCGAAAATCTCCGGTGCGGCCAGTCGTGCGGCACCATTGCGGAATTCGAGATAGACGCGTGAACCGTCGTGCGGCGGCGTTGCGAAGGTCACCAGGGGAATGCGTTGCAGACACTCGCGCAAGAAGGCGGTATTGCAGCCGATCCGAGATGACTGCGGATCGGCGTAGACTTCGTCTCTGCTGCGAGCGTGCACATTGATTTTCTCGTAACGCGCGATGTCGATCATTCCGAGTGGATCATAAATCGTCATGTGCTGGCGCGTGCCGCAGGCGATCGGGGTCGGGAAAGTGCCCTTCGGTACTCGGTTGTCGAGAAACTGGTAGCGGTAGTCGATATGCGCATAGGCGAGCCACTTGAACAGCACCCTCGGCATGCCCGCGTAGGCTTCGATGCAATGTCCGAGGAAATCTTCGACAGCCTTGTAGCGGCCTCGCTCGCGTGCCCGCAGCCAGCCGCGTTCGACCGTTTCCTCGGGCGGTGTCACGACGAAGTACATGTGAATCGTCGAAACATATCGCGTATAGGTCTCGTCCAGCACTCGGCCAATTTTGCGGGTCGAGAAGCTGTCGAAGCGGAACCGGTCGACCAGCAGATGCGGGATGGCCTGTGCGCGGTTGGCCTTGTCGCGGATGTAATGATCGAGCTTGGCGTCGATCACCATCACCTCCCGGCCGGTCAGGTGGCCGGCATACTTGTACGCAGCGCCGAGCGAATCGTAATCCAGCAGCAGCCGACGCCAGACGTCCGGGCTGATGGTGGCATAGCCGTCGCCGTCAATTCCGGTGTCGAGCATCAGGCGCTTGACCATCGGGCGGATCGAGCTCTTCCCGGCTGCTGATGCCCCTTTGAGGCTGATCAGCACGGGGGCGCCGCAGTTGCGGATGCGGGTGTAGCCCTCTGCGTCGATGGCGGCCTCGACCATGGGTGCGATGGCCTGTCCGAGAAGCAGGCTGCCGAAGCTATTGCAGACGTGGCGGGTGACGAGGGTCTTAAGCAGTTCCGGATCACGGCCCAGCGATCCGCGGGTCGCTGCCATTGCGCCCAGGATGCGATACAGGCTCTTGAACAGTGCGCGCTCGAAGGGATCGAGGGCAGCCAGCCCGCTGGCCTTGAAGCCGGAAATGATGCGGTGGTCGTGCTCGGCCGGGGATTCAGTCCGTCGGGCGTGCTCTTGCCTGCGACCGAACAGCGCTCCGAGCCCCCGCTTTGCCGCTGCTGCCTCCGGCGTCGCGCGCAGCTGTCGGGTGAGAAGCTCCCCTGCCCGCCATTCGGCGCGCCGGCTCAGTTCCGCGTGTTGGCGATGAAACGAATCCGCATGGGGCAGAAGATAAGCGTCGAAGATGCGGCGGGTGATGTGCCTGAAATTCTGGCCGAAGACTTCTTCTGAGTCGCCTTCGGCGACTGCGATGTCTGCGGTCACGCGGACGATCAGCTCATGCAGCACGAGACGCATCGGGCGAAATGCGGCCAGCTCTTCGGCAGGCATTCCGATCATGGCCGCCAGCTCTTGGACCTCGACGCGATCGGTGGTGACGCATTCCTGCCGGTAGATCGTCTCCAGATCACGCCATGGCACGGGTATCCCGCTGGTGACGCCGGGATTCCAGGCGGAGAAGCCGGAGTCTTCAGTAACGCTATTGGGCATGATCATCTGTGCCGAGTGCAGACTTGGTGTCGTCGTGCCCGGCACCAGCGCCGGGAGTGGCCTGCCGTGATCCTACTGCGGCCGAGGGGGCGCGTCACGCCAAGTCGTATCTGCCGGGGTGAATCCCGTGTGCTGCAACTGTATTGGTAATCAACGCTTTCTTGCATCTCGCATGTGTCCGCATCTGGTTACTGTGAACACGCCCCAGAGTGGGCTGGCAATGGGGCATGAGGCGTAATGCATCGAGTCATGCCAGCCCGGTGCGTTCACATCAAGCGGATCTTGATGTAACGCTTGATGTCGCGCAGATTGGCTAGAACCAGGAACACGATCACCAGCACCAAGACGATCCAAAACAGGGTCCACCCGCTCATAGCAACCTCCTTGGTAACCCTCTCGATTCATGAATTGACTGACTGCTCGTCCTTATTGCATCTCCTTCAGCATCCGCTGCACCATGAATTCGATCAGCCCAACCGCCTTATCCACCGCCGCCAGAACGGGCTCGCTAAGCCCCATCCGGCCTTCCTCCTCCGGGCCGAACGAGGTCGGTTCACAGGCCACCAGGACGATCTGCCGGCAGGCTCCGCCCAGGGTAGACACAAGGCGCAGGGTGCTGGCGATGTCCATGTGGTGAGGCGAGATCGACATGTCCTGGAAGGACGGCTCGCTCGGCAATTCTGGCTCCGGCTCAATCACGTAGAGCGTGCCCGGTCTGCCGCCCTGGCAGGTGGTGTCGACCAGGATCGCCGCCCGGCAACCATCCAGAAGCGCATAGCTCAGGTCCAGCCCGCGAATCCCGAAGTCCAGCACCTCCACCTCAGGGGGTAGCGGACGCCGGGCCAGACGCTGGACGACCTCGACACCGAAGGCATCGTCACCAAAGAAGATGTTGCCGATGCCGGCGATGAGGATGGGTTTCTCGCTCACCGCCGCGCTCCATTGCTGGCGAGCGGCTCGACTTCCTCCGGGGCAAAGAAAAACCGGTGACCGGGCAGCCGCTGCATCCCCAAATCCTTACCGGGATCCTCATCCACCACCACCGCGATGTGGACCTGGCCCTCCAGGTCGCACTCAATGGCCTCGACGATGGCCTCCTTACCCGCCAGCGCCAGGTCCAGGATGTCGGCCGAGGCACCGGGGCGCAGGCGGACACGATCCCCGGCCTTGAGCTCGACTCCGCCCACCTGCCAGCGGGTCAGTCGTACCTTGTCATCCCAGCCACGCCAGGGATCCGCCAGCCCGGCTGGCTCGGAGCGGAGGCTGCGCAACGTTCCGTGCAGCCGCTGCAGTTGCGCCTGGGAAAGGGATTGAGTCCGCTCGAGCAGCGCACGGGCATGCTCGTCCACCGCCGCCATTTCCCGTTGCTCCTGTTCAGTCAGGGTCAGGATGCGCAGTGTAAGCAGTTCGTCGATCTCCGTGCCGTCGAAGAGGCTGCCCGGGCTCTCGGAGGCGATCCGGGGATAGTCATAGAGGATGATAGGGGAGGAGAGCAGGGTGTCGGTCTCCCCTGGCTCGCCGACCAATACTGGCCAGGTGCCAATATTGTCGCAGCGGGCCGCCGCCTCGCGCAGCGAGGCTGGAGGATCCAACAAGGAGATGAACGCGCCTTGCTCCAGACCAAGAATGGTATGGGTCGACACCAGGGCATGCCGCAAGGCCTGCTCCCGGACAGGAGCCCCGCCCACCTGGGTGAGGTTGGCAACCCGCACCGTGATCCGGAACACAGCGTCTACGACCGGCTCCGCCGTCAGCTCGACATGACCGGCCAGCGCCTGCCAGGTTCGCACCAGCAGAGCCGTCACCGCGCCCGTGGCATCGCGTACGGGCTCTACCTCGCGCCCACCGGCAACGGCGAAGGGAAGCCGCCGAGGGGCGTCGAGCAGTTCATCAAGGCCCAGCTTGGCCACATCCAGAGGCTGCTCCCGGGCTTCCTGCCAGCGATAGTAGCGTCGGTCACCGATCTCGAGCAGGTCGACCCTGCGCATCGGGGGCTCGACTCCTGCCGACAGCTCCGGCAGCGGCTGCGCTAGAGCACCGACCTCGCGATTGATGAGGTGCAGGAAGCGCACCAGCACGTGCAGCACCGTCTGCGGTGTTCCCTGCAGCAGGCACTGGGTCTGCAGACTCCAAGGCTCGGTATCGCCCTGGGCTTGGCTGTAGGCTCGGGGGTAGACTCCGCCGAAGCTCCAGCGCTGTTGGTTCTTCACCGCCGACGGCCGATAAGGGTAGAGGATATAGCCCTCATAGAGGACGGCCTCCACGATTTTATTCACCTCGGTGAGATCCATGATCAGGCAGCTCCTCCGCAGGGCCCAGCAGGCGTTCCAAGGTCTGCTCCCAGGTGGCGAGCCCTTGGTGTCGCTTGTACTGGTAGAGTCGGTCGAACACATCCTGGCGCAGCACCAGCCAGACGCTGTTGGGGTAATAATGCGCCATCATCGCCCGCCACACTCCCACGGGAAGGCGAAAGGAGACCTCCTTGTCCCAGGGGATACGGTCGATCTGCAGCCCGTCCTCCGGATCCTGGTAGAAGATCGAGCCGCTGAACAGGAGGCCCAGCGGGATTTCATCCGTCTCCAGGGCATAGAAGTACTTGGTCGCCGCCACGTTGAAGTCGTAGCTGCAGGAAACTGGTAGATCGACCATGCAGTTACCCTGAAACCGCGGTACCAGCGCGCTGATCGAGGTCCAGGGCAGGCTGTGCAGGGTCTGGCTCCAACGCTCGGGAGCACCAAACAGCTCGAGCAGCCGCTCCTGCTCCCGGGGCTGGTAACGCCGCTGCATGGCCTCGATCCGGACCTGGCACTGGAGCATGACATGGTGGATGGGCGTCTCGGTATCGGCTGCGGTTAGCTGCAGCTTGAAAACAAGCTGCGGTGATGCCGCGTAACGGGCCACCTCTGCGCCCAGCACCTGGAAGTCGAGCTCAGGCATCGGAGCGCACCTCCACCACCGGATGCGCACCCGCCTTGAGTCGGGTGAAGAAATCACGAATGACCGCCTCGAACTCTGGTCCTCCGGACAGGCCCTGCATCAGCGCTACGCCGATACCTTGGATACGCAGATGGGACGCCACGCTGTCCAGTGCCTGCCGGACCCGAACCTCTGCATCGTCCGGGGGTAGCCCGTGCAAGAGCAGCAGGCCTCGAACCTGATCGTCCTTGGCCATGGCATCGAGGAGCGTCTGGCCTGCTGTCCCGGTTTCGGAGACCAGCTTCAAGATCCTGGCGAGCCCTTTACCGTGCAGGTCCAGCACGACCTGCAGCAGTTCCTTCGCTGCCTCCCGGGCCGTCGGGTCGGGCAGGCCCTCCAACACCTGGATCAGCGCCTCGATCCGCCGCACCTCCTGCTCGAACGCCGCGCTTTCCATCGTGCCGCCTCAGGATCCGAATGCCCGGCCGAAGGTGGGCGAGTGGATAGTCTCGAGCGTCCTCCCCTTGCCCAGGTACATATGGACCCCACAGGGCAAACAGGGATCAAAACTGCGCACGGTGCGCATGATGTCGATGCCTTTGAATTTGCCCGGTCCGTTTTCTTCGAAGATCGGTGTGTTCTGCACCGCATCCTCATAGGGGCCCGGTGTGCCATAGATATCCCGCGGGCTGGCGTTCCAACAGGTAGGTGGGTAGGGATGGTAGTTGGCGATCTTCCCATCGCGGATCACCATGTGGTGGGACAGCACGCCGCGCACCGCCTCGTGAAAGCCACAGCCAATGGCCTCCTGCGGGACCTTGAACGCGGTCCAGGTCTCGGTCCGGCCTGCGCGGACCTCCTCCAAGGCCTGCTCGACGAAATAAAGTGCCGCCGCCGCCGCATATGCCTGAAAATAGGTGCGCGCGCGATCGCGCTCGAGGGCGTTGCTCCACTGTGGGATCTTCCACTCGAGTTCGACCTCTGGCAGCAACGCGGTCTTCGGCAGATAGATCCCTGAATCCGTGTTCGTAAAAGTTCAAACCATTCCTGAAGGCTGCCGAGCGTGAATTTTCAGCTTGGCGCCCCTGCTTTTCGATCGGCCGATGGTCTCGATGGGGTTGGTTTGTTTCATTTTGCCCCCGAAAGTCGGCGCTGGCGGGACGGCGCTACGGCATTCTTTTGCTCCAGCGCGTGCCGCCACCTTCCATGGCAACGGAATCGGGTTGATCGGCAAGATTTGGCTGTCGCGGTGATGTCATGGCGAGGCCGCTTGCCACAATTGCTCTTGCAGCGCGCTGAACACCTTCGCGTGCGCCGCCACGCCACGCCCGAAGTCCAGCACCAGACGACGTGCGTGCGCTACAAACTTCGCTGCCCGGTACATGATCTCCTGCAGCACCGTCTTCAATCGTCTGCGCTTGGCCGGGTGCCGGATCGGCGCAATGTCACCCGTCAGACCCAGCTGACCCAGCAGACGCAGGCAGTTGTAAGCAAACGCCGCCAGATGCACGATCGCATCGTTGGTATCGAACTTGCCCGAGGGCAGTCGCTCCAGGTCCAGGTCGGTCTTGATCTCGGAATGGAACTGCTCGTGCGTTCCATGGTGCTGGTACAACTCGATCACCGCTGCCGCCGGCTCGCCCAGGCTAGTCCACCAGCCGGAGAGTTCGATCTCGGGCATCAGCAGACGCTGGCCCTTCTTGTCGATGCTGCGCTCGGTGACCTGCACGATCAGCCGGAAGCTGCGCCGGACCTTCTTCCACGATCTTTCGACCTCGATCGAAATGAGACCGACCCGCTTGCCCGGGCGCGTCTGGACAAATGCCCGGGCTTGTTCGACACGCCTGACCCAGGCCGCCTTGTCCTGCTTTCTCGGATTCCACTTGGTGATGAAGTCGAACGAACGCCCCAGGTTCGCCCAGCGATCCCTTTCTTCGGCCTGCATGAACAGCAGGTGGGCGCCATCGAAGCCGCTGTCCATGCGCAGCAGCACTTTGGCGTCTGCCGGACAACGCCGGGCCACCAGACGATCGATGCGCGGGAAGACCCGCTCGAGGAAATAATCCGTCTCGAAGGCCGAGTGCTGTTTGCCCGCACGCAGTTCCAGGCCGATGTTCCAGCCTTCGTTGCCAAGATAGGCGGCAATCGGGCAATAACCATCGATGCCTTGATAGGTGCGGCTGACTTCTTCCTTCTTCGTGTCCGAATTGTTCATGACGAAGGTGTCAATGTCGGCGCAGATGTAGCCCTTGTGGGCCGTGATCGGCGCCTCAGTGCGTTCGAGCAGGCGCAGCGTGAGTTCGTCGGTGCGTTCGCGCAGCGCGGCACCCCTGGCGTCAAGCCGCTGGCGGATCCAGACACTGCCGGGCACCTTGGACAAGCCGAGGGCTTCCTTGAAGAACCGGTCGTTCCGAAACGGCTCGATGGCTTCAAAGTCGCTCTTGCCCAGACTCAACAGCCCCACCATCGACTTGACGATGTCCGAGGTCTTCATACCCTGCGACACTGGCAGACGAGAATCCATCACCGCTTCCACTTGCGCCGCCCGGCAGCATTGGCCGATCAGCGCCAGCCCGGAGTGCGAGGTCAGGTTCAGCTTGCCACTCTGGCGGACTTCAAATCGAGGCATGATCAGTTGGGTGAATCATCGCAATGCGGTATTTTCGCAAAGAATCAAATGGTTGCGGTTGATTTATGACAAACGCACACGGATTCGGGAGATCTTTACGCTTTGGCCGGTCGCTTTGATGTACCCGATATCCACCAGCCCGGCCAGGGCCGTCACCCACAGCCGGGCGATGGCCCCCCCGCCGGTATCCAGCGCCAGGTGATCACCGCTGCGCTTGTCGAGCCAGCGCGGCGACATGACCCAGGTGTACTTGTCGTTGAAATCGCGCTTCTGTGGTCGTGGAAGGGTAGTCTGATTCCAGGGATGGAGCTGATCCACCGGGTTACCCAGAGGGTCGGTCTTAACGAAGACCTTCCCGCCATCCCAATCGTCATAGAAGGAGCTGCCCAGCAGGATGCGAATCTGCAGGTTGATCTCCACCAGGTCGGTGCTGATCAGTTCGCCGTCGACCACCACCCCCGGGGTGACGAACATGGAGCGCCCCCATTGGCTCATCGTCTTGTAGTCGTAGTCACAGACCACAGGGTTCTGGAACGCCCCCCAGCAACCGAGCAGTATCCGCCGCTTACCCACCTCTTCGTAGCCTGGCAGGGCTTGGTAGAAAAAGTCGAACAAGTCATCGTGTAGGGGCACCACCTTCTTCATGAACTCCACGTACTTCATCAGCCGCGTCAGATAATCAGTGAACACTTGGACCGTGGCCACCGTCCCCACGCCACCAGGATAGAGCGTCGAGGGGTGGACGTGGCGCCCTTCCATCAGGCAGAACATCTCCCGGGTCAGACGACTCATCTGCAGGGATTCGCGGTAGAAGTCGCCGCTGAAGGGATTGAGGGCCTGCATGATGTCGGCGATGGTACGATAGCCGTGCAGATGCGCATGGGGTGCCTCGGTCTGCTCGGCTTGGATCAGCAGGCCCGGGTTGGTTTCCTTGACCATCTGCGCGCAGAAGTCGACTCCCACCAGGTTGTCCTGATAGAGGCAGTGATCGAACATGTACTCGGCGGCCTCGCCGAGGTTGATGATCCACTCGGCCAGAGGCGGCGGCTTCACCCCGAAGGCCATGTTCTGGGTATACACCGCGCAGGTGGCGTGATTGTCGCCGCAGATGCCGCAGATGCGGCTGGTGATGAAGTGGGCATCCCGCGGGTCCTTGTTGCGCATGAAGACGCTGTAGCCGCGAAAGATGGATGAGGTGCTGTGGCACTCCGCAACGCGGCGATTCTGGAAGTCGATCTTGGTGTAGATGCCCAGGCTCCCCACGATCCGTGTGATCGGATCCCAGCTCATCTCCACCAGCTTGTTCGGGGTGATGGTCCTGGTCGGTCCGGTTTGCGGCTCAGTGGACATGGTCTTTCTCCCAGGCTTGGCCAAGGCTGCTGCAGCTCGTTATTTCGTCTTGTACCCGGTGGTCAGCTCCGGACGCTTGTGGCGCCACTTGGGCTCCTTGTTGAGGGTGGAGTTGGTGAGCCTGCGCAGCGCCCGGATCAGCCGGCCGTAAGGTTGGATCAGGTTCGAGGACAGGGCGGCCCCGGGGGGCGGGTCCATGAAGGGCATGAACTTGTCCGGAAACCCGGGCATCGTACAACCAATGCAGATGCCGCCCACGTTGGGGCAGCCGCCGATGCCATCCATCCAGCCTCGCCTCGGGACGTTGCACTGCACCACGGGCCCCCAGCACCCCAGTTTGACAATGCACTTGGGCGAGCCGTACTCCCTGGCGAAGTTCGCCTCCTCGTAGTAGCCACCTCGAGGGCAGTTGTCGTGCACGCTCCTGCCGAACAACCACTTGGGCCTCAGGGCTTGGTCCAGCGGGATCATGGGGGCGCGCCCGGCGAGCTGATAGAGCAGATACAGGAGCGTTTCCATGAAGTTGTCCGGCTGGACCGGGCAGCCGGGGACATTGACGATGGGGATACCGATCTTCGACTTCCAGTCCCAACCCAGGTAATCGGCCAGGCCCATGCAGCCAGTGGGATTACCGGCCATGGCGTGAATCCCACCGTAGGTGGCACAGGTGCCAGCACCCACTACGGCCAGGGCCTTGGGGGCCAGACGATCCAGCCACTCTGCGGTGGTGATGGGCTGCCCGGTCTTTTCGTCCACGCCCATGGCGGCCCAGTAACCCTCGGACTTGATCCGTTCATTGGGGATGGAGCCTTCGACCACCAGGATGAAGTTCTCGATCTCGCCCCGGTCGGCCTTGTGCCAGTAGGCCATCAACTCGTCGCCGTTCTCATAGGCGAGGACCGGGTTATGCAAGTGGACCTTCGGGAGTCCGGGGATCGCTCCCAGGACAATGTCCTCGATACTGGGCTGGGTGGCAGCGGTGATGGAGATGGTATCGCCGTCGCAGCCGAGCCCCGCCGTGATC
>CAMKYP010000084.1 GCA_946477505.1 uncultured Dechloromonas sp.
GTTGGGGAGCATTCATCCTAGAGCGGTTCGATGATTCGAAATAGACGAAATTTACTGATCTATATTTCGTTTTTATCGAATTATTTTGCGGCTATCGGTGTTGGGATAAGCATCGTTTATCCGCGTTTTTTCGGGGTAAGTCTGTGGATAAGCTCTGGGCTGTTTTCGTAACAGCTTGTCAGGCAAGCTGTTTTTTTATATTGCTCAAATTTTGAGCATTGAGCTTGCTGCAGCGCACATCAAGTGCATGGCAAAACCCTGAAGATAAGCTATCATATATAAGACTTGCGAGCCGGCCTCGGGAAGCTACAAGCCGAACCAATCGGCCGCCGCCATTGTCGTAAAATATTCGTTTCCCAGAGCAACCCTTTACGAAAGGAAGTCGCCGTGCTTGAAGCCTATCGCGCCCACGTTGCAGAGCGTGCAGCCCTCGGTATCCCCCCGCTGCCCCTGTCCAAGCAACAGACCACCGAACTGGTGGCCCTGCTGAAGAATCCCCCCGCTGGCGAGGAAGCCGCTCTGGTCGAACTGATCACCTATCGCGTTCCGGCCGGGGTCGACGATGCCGCCAAGGTCAAGGCCGAGTTCCTGGCCAAGGTCGCCAAGGGCGAAGAATCCTGTGCCCTGATCTCCAAGGAAAAGGCGACCGAACTGCTCGGCACCATGCTGGGCGGCTACAACGTCAAGCCGCTGATCGACCTGCTGGGTTGCGGCACCTGTGGCGCCGTTGCCGCCGAAGGTCTGAAGAAGACCCTGCTGGTGTTCGACTACTTCCACGACGTCGCCGAGCTGGCCAAGGCCGGCAACGCCAACGCCAAGGCCGTCATGCAGTCCTGGGCCGACGGCGAGTGGTTCACCTCGCGTCCGGAAGTGCCGGCTTCGCAAAAGCTGACCGTCTTCAAGGTCACCGGCGAAACCAACACCGACGACCTGTCGCCGGCGCCGGATGCCTGGTCGCGTCCGGACATCCCGCTGCACGCCCTGGCCATGCTGAAGAACCCGCGTCCGGGTATCGAAGCCGACGAGCCGGGCGTTCGCGGCCCGATCAAGCAACTGGAAAAGCTGGCCGCCAAGGGCAACCTGATCGCCTACGTCGGCGACGTGGTCGGTACCGGTTCTTCCCGCAAGTCGGCCACCAACTCCGTGCTGTGGTTCACCGGCGAAGACATCCCGTTCGTTCCGAACAAGCGTTTCGGCGGCGTCTGCCTCGGCTCCAAGATCGCCCCGATTTTCTTCAACACCATGGAAGATGCCTGCGCCCGGCCGAGCGAAAGCGATGCCGGCCAGATTGACATGGGCGACGAGATCGAGCTCAAGGTCGACCAGGCTACCGGCAAGGTCACCGCGCTGAAGAACGGCGCCACCATCGCCGAATCCCAGCTCAAGACCCTCGTCATCCTCGACGAAGTCCGCGCTGGCGGCCGTATTCCCCTGATCATCGGTCGCGGCCTGACCACCAAGGCCCGTGAATTCCTCGGCCTGCCGCAATCCACCCTGTTCCGCCTGCCGCAGAACCCGGCCGACAACGGCAAGGGCTACTCGCTGGCCCAGAAGATGGTCGGCAAGGCCTGTGGCGTCACCGGCATCCGTCCGGGTACCTACTGCGAGCCGAAGATGACGACCGTCGGCTCCCAGGACACCACCGGTCCGATGACCCGCGATGAGTTGAAGGATCTGGCCTGCCTCGGCTTTTCTGCCGACCTGGTCATGCAGTCCTTCTGCCACACCGCCGCTTATCCGAAGCTGGTCGACGTGCGCATGCACCGCGAACTGCCGTCCTTCATCTCAACCCGCGGCGGCGTCTCGCTGCGTCCCGGTGACGGCGTCATCCACTCCTGGCTGAACCGCCTGCTGCTGCCGGATACCGTTGGTACCGGCGGCGACTCGCACACCCGTTTCCCGATCGGCATCTCCTTCCCGGCTGGTTCCGGTCTGGTCGCCTTCGCTGCCGCCACCGGCGTCATGCCGCTGGACATGCCGGAATCCGTGCTGGTCCGTTTCAAGGGCAAGATGCAGGACGGCATCACCCTGCGCGACCTGGTCAACGCCATTCCGTACTACGCCATCAAGCAGGGCCTGCTGACCGTCGAGAAGAAGGGCAAGAAGAACGTTTTCTCCGGCCGCATCCTGGAAATCGAAGGTCTGCCGGATCTCAAGGTCGAACAGGCCTTCGAGCTCTCCGACGCTGCTGCCGAGCGTTCTGCTGCCGCCTGCTCGGTCGCCCTGAACAAGGAGCCGATCGTCGAGTACATGCGTTCGAACATCACGCTGATGAAGTGGATGATCGCCGAAGGCTACCAGGACGCCCGTACGCTGAAGCGCCGCATCGCCGCCATGGAAGAATGGATCGCCAACGGCACGCTGCTCAAGGCCGACTCTGATGCCGAATACGCCGCCGTGATCGAAATCGACCTGGCCGACGTCACCGAGCCGATCCTGGCCTGCCCGAACGATCCGGACGACGTCAAGCTGCTGTCCGAAGTCGCCGGCGACAAGATCGACGAAGTCTTCATCGGTTCGTGCATGACCAACATCGGCCATTTCCGTGCCGCCGGCAAGGTCCTCGAAGGCAAGTCGGACATCCCGACCCGTCTGTGGATCGCTCCGCCGACCAAGATGGACGCCCTGATCCTGACCGAGGAAGGCTACTACGGCGTGCTCGGCAAGTCCGGTGCCCGTATGGAAATGCCGGGCTGCTCGCTGTGTATGGGTAACCAGGCACAGATCCGCAAGGGTTCCACCGCGATCTCCACCTCCACCCGTAACTTCCCGAACCGCCTTGGTATCGACACCCGTGTCTACCTGGGTTCCGCCGAACTGGCCGCCATGTGCGCCCTGGCCGGCCGCATCATCACGGTTCCGGAATACATGGAGCAGATCAAGCTGGTCAACGCCAAGGCCGCCGACGTGTATCGCTACATGAACTTCGACCAGATTCCGGAGTTCGTCGAAGTCGCCGCGACCGTCGAGATGTAATCAGTTGTACATTCCCGAGCAATCGGGAGTGCGGAAAAAAGCCCCTGCCGGGAAACCGGTGGGGGCTTTTTGTTGTCTGATTGTTGAACAGCGTTAATTCAGCCGAATTTTTAACGGCTTCCCGTTAATAGTAGTCCGTATTGCGTTATCATTCGACTCGGCCTTGTAGCCGCTGACCCTTTGCCTTTGGCTTTGGATCCTGGCGCACCAGTGTGCGAATGCCTCAGTCGCCGTCAAGAACTGGGGCTTTTTCATTTTTCCCCTTCGACTTTCTTTGCTTTTCGCTGATCAATCAGCGCGCCGTTCTTGCGCCGGATTTCCCGCTCGTAATCGCGGTCATTCGTCGGGTAGGCTGAAACGAACTGCAATGGAGCGTTCGGGTCGGTCGGTTGGTTGAAGACGACCACATAGGCTTCTTCGATCACATAGAACAGCTTTCGGCGCTTGGGTTTTCCATCTTCCTGGAACTGCTCTTGATAGAGGCTAACCGTTCCGGCGCTGACAGCCAGGACCTCCTTGATCCAAAGTATCCGTTCTGCCCGGCGTGGATCAAGTTCGGTTGAATGATTGAGGCCTTGGCGAAAACCTGGATTGCGGGTGAATGCATGTTCGAAAGCATTGATCCCGAATTTTATCGGTCGGCCACGCCAATCCTGAAAAATTGGTATGACCCCGTTGCTATCGCGAACGTAGGTTTCGATATAGATTTGGCGATAGGCATTCCACAAATTGCCATTCGCCGGTTTGAGGCGTAGAAGCTTCCACAGGTGTTGCCCCATGGTTTACTGCCCTTGCCAGTTGAAGATGTTGAACTTGGGGTCGCTTCCCTTCCATGGTGACGAAAAGGCCAGCGATTTTTTGCCGATACGGTCAGCTAGGTGATTGCAGAAATCAAACTTTGCCTGGCTTGCATTGCGTTGATTCCAGGCATAGCCAACTGCGCCAATGAGTAAATCGGTTAGCTGAATCAGCGGTTGTTCATGTGAACTGACCGGTTCCAGGCAGGCAATTTTGGCGCGACCGCTCAATTTGCGTCCCAAGACCTCGCGCAAATCGGCAAAGCGCTCCTGGCAGGCGTTCTGCTGCCAGTCGAGATAGATGTGATAGACATTCCCTGGCTGCAGCCAGTGCACCAAGGTTTGGTAGTACAGCTTGTAGAAACCAAGCTCCTTGTCGCCATCGTTGAATTGATCGTGTTTTAACTGGGTACGGTCGGTCACCAGGCAGCGAAAGCGTAGCTCCGGCTCGTCGCGAAAGAGCGTGACCAATTCGTCAAAGAATGCCGCTTTGCCCGGTGCCACCTTGCTCCAGCCGAATTCGCCGCGAGCGGCATGTTTGGCTTGCAGACAATGGATGCGATGCACGATGTCGCGCTTGAGTTCGCGTGGGCAGCTGATGGCACCAATGACAAGATAACGGTCGGCTGCATCCGATGTATGTCGGCTTTCATCACAGTAAATATTGATTTCCTGGGCCATATCGAAGCCTTAATGCAAAGAAGATTCGCCACCTGGACGCATCAGGTAGCCGAAGACACGAGCGCTCAGCAGCTTGATTTCCGATTCGTCGAACGGCTCGGGCAGCTCAGCATAAAAGTGGTCGAGGATGGCGGTTTCGACCTGGGCTCGTGTCGCCGCGCGATCCTGCCAGTAAGCGGCCAGCACCTTCCGTTGTTCAAGGGTCGGCAGCAAATCCTTCGCCGCTTTGCGGATGCGATCGATTTCGCTGGGCTTTAGGTTTTCCTTCTGTAGCAGGTCGAAGATTGCCAGCTGTTCCTCGTTGTCGAAACCCTCGCGCACGAAGCGGCGAGCTTCCACATCGAGCTCATCGTCCAGCGCCATCAGGCGTTCGAAAATGTGGGCAATTTCGGCCGCATCCTTCTCGCGGTTGTAGTCGCGGATGATGCGCTGGTATTTCTCGTACAAATCCACCCGGCTCGGGTTGGCGCGCAACATCGCTGCTAGCCGGGCTTCAATTTTTTCCTTGAGGTCGAAGGTCTTGGCCTGCTGCTCGGCGCGGGCGAATTCCTGTTGCAGGCGTTCGAAATTGATCTTGGAAATGTCGTAGGGGTTCCGCGTCGGTTCAGCCACCTTGGGCGCGTCGAACGCCACCGCATCATCTACTACGTCGTGCAGCTCGCGAAGCATGGCGGAAATGTCGTCGACATGCTTACGCTCGTTTAGCTTGTTATAGATGGCTGACAGCGCATCGTGTTCGTCGTAGTGCTCGGCGAGGTCCGGGTGCGGGAAGAGGGCGCGGAACTTGGCCTGCATGGCCTCGACCAACACATTGAAGGTGACACGGCTTTCGTCGTTGCGCTTGACGCAACCTACTGCGAAGGCGATGGGCTCCAGTTTGTCCAGGTACTGCGGCTTGATCAGCAGCATCAAATCGAAGCCCAAGCCTTCCACATGGGTGCGCGCCGCCTTCACGCTGGCGGCGTAATCGGCCAGCGCCATTTTTTCGTCTTCCAGCGGGTCCACCGCAGCAGCCGGGTCGCCGGCTTCGGCTTGGGCGGCGAAGGTTGCCAGCGCCTTGCGCAGGCTGCGCACCATGCCGTTGTAGTCCACCACCCAGCCGGATTTCTTGTCCTTGTACACCCGGTTGACGCGGGCGATGGCCTGCATCAGCGTGTGGCCCTGCATCGGCTTGTCGAGGTAGAGCGTTGCTAGGCTCTTCACGTCAAAGCCGGTCAGCCACATGGCGCAAACAATAACCAGCCGGAAAGGATGGTCGGCCCGCTTGAAGTCCTCATCAAGCCGTCGCTTGGCCAGCTTCTGGGCGTGCGGTGCCAGGTCGAGGCCGTAGGCGGCGTAGTCCTTCGCCAGGTCCTTGCTGTCGGCACCGCTGATCACTACGCAGATTTCCGTTTCCTTCAGCCAAACTAGCTCTCGTTCGAGCAAGTCGAGGTACTGGCTTTCAGCTAGCCCCTTGGCGGCGAGCCGCTTGGCCTCGGCATCGCGCTTGGCGGAGATTTCGACGATTCGTTGCTGCCAGCAGTCCTGCACGTAAGTGTACATGCGCCCGCAAGTCAGCTTATCCCAGCAGACCAGCATCGCCTTGCCGGTGTTCCAGCGGCGGGTGTAATGGCCGACCAAATCGGCAGCGACCTTTTCCAGGCGAGTATCGGAAGTGACCAGCGGGTATTCCTGCGCCAGCTTTCGGTAGAGGGCTTCCTCCTGATCGCCATCGATTTCCCCAGCCCGGTAGGCGGCGTCGATGCGCTCCTGAATCTTGGCCTGAATGTCCGGGTCGATCAGCGTCAGCTTGCCGCCCCGGTTTTCGTAATAGAGCTTGACTGTGGAATCGTCTTCCACCGCCCGCTTGAAATCGTAGGTGGAAACATAAGGCCCGAACACCTCGCGGGTCAGCTGCCGCTCCTTGGCCTCGATCAGCGGTGTGCCGGTAAAGCCGATGAACTTGGCCTTGGGCAGCGCGTGGCGCATGTTCCAGGCCAGGGTGCCGTATTGCGTGCGGTGCGCCTCGTCGGACAGCACGATCAGGTCGCCCTTGTCGGTCAGGCCTTCCTTCGGCGGGCGTTGCTTGAACTTCTGCACCAAGGTGAACTGCACCCGCAAATCCCGTTTCAGGCGCTCAACCACGGAAGCGGAATCGGGAATGCGCGCCGCCTTGGCGTCGGCGATCACGTCGCACTGGGCAAAGGTGGTCGCGATCTGGTCGTCGAGATCGAGGCGGTCGGTGACGACGAGGAAGGAATACCGCCCGCCCAGCGTGCGCCGCACCTTGTTGACCAAAAATACCATCGAGTAAGACTTGCCGCTCCC
Organism: uncultured Dechloromonas sp.; assembly: GCA_946477505.1. Taxonomy (GTDB): domain Bacteria; phylum Pseudomonadota; class Gammaproteobacteria; order Burkholderiales; family Rhodocyclaceae; genus Azonexus. The sequence continues at coordinate 6,762 of CAMKYP010000084.1, forward strand.
CTGGGTGTGCCAATACACCCCCAGCCGGCCCGCCGCCACTTCCGCCTGAATCGCCGGGTCTTCGGATACAAGGCGCTGGATCACCCGATTGACGCCCAGGTACTGGTGGTTGCGCGCCACGATCTTGGCGGCCTGGGCTGAGCCCTCGCTGTGGTCGAACACGGTGAAGTTCTGCACGATGTCGAGCAGCGCCGACTTGTTACCCATGCCGCGCAGCAAGGTTTGCAACAGCGGCGCCTCCTTCGGCGGCATCGCATCGGCTTCGTTGAGCCGTCGCCAGCGGTAAAAATGCTCCCACGGGCTGGTGATCGAACCGAACAGCGCGTCGTGGCCGTTGGAGAGCACGACAAAAGCGTTGAAGAAAAACAGGTGGCGAATGTCGCGCTTGTAGTCGGCCAGGTTCTTGTCGAAACCCAGCTTCACGTCCTTGTCATAGCGCTTGAGTTCGATGAAGAGCAGCGGCAGGCCGTTGACGAAGCCCACCAGATCGGCCCGCCGGGGTTGCCGGCCCTCGACCCACAACTCGCGCACCATCAGGAAATCGTTGTCGGCAACTTTCTGGGGGTTGAATTCGATCACCTTGATGACGAACTGCCCCAAATGCCCGGCGGCATCGCGGGCTTCCACCGTTACGCCATCAAGCAGCAGCTTGTGCTTGTCCTCGTTGATCTGCACCAGGCTTTTGCCGGCATCATCGGCCACCAGCACGGAAATGGCAGCATCAAGGGCGGCGGACGGTGCTTTCGGGTTCAGCAGGGCCAGCGCCGGGCGCAGGCGCTCGACCAGCACCACTTCACCGCGATGCTTGCGCCCGAGCAAGCTACCGGGGCCGTAATCCTCGCGGTCGAAGGCAAACACCGTTTCCCAACCCAGGTGCTCGGCAAAGAATTCGGCCGTGCCGGCCTGGAGCATCTGGTCTTCGGAATAGGCGTTCGCGTTCATGACGAAGGATTATATGCGGAGCTGGCCGGAGATCAGGCGGGGGAGCAGGAGGTCGCGGGCTTGGCGGAGTTGGGTGATTTGCTTTTTCAGCACTTCGATCTGCTCGATCATCGGTTCCACTTTTTCGTCGAACGCGGCCATGATTTGGGGCGAAGGCAGCAAGAAATTTGTGTCCCGTATTCGATCCCGCTTCAGCTCGGTTTGGTTGGTGGCGCCTTCACCGAGGGATTCAAAAAGGGCCTCCATCCGCAGTAATTGCTGCCCGAAGAACCAAGGGAAAATTCCAGCATTGGGGCGAACGATAGTGACATGGGTGTCTACCGTTACGGAATCCAGTTCTTCGCGAACCTGGGCAACCCGGCCCAAGGTGCCGGTGCCAGTACTGTTGATGAGCACATCGCCTTTCTGTAGCCATTTCTCGCTGCTGACCTCGTTGGCCAGGTTGCGGGCTTGCTCCAGGCTGAGTTGCCTATCGCGAATGCACTTTTGATTGACGACCCGTTTCGCAGAGTTTTTGTCATAGCTTGGTGGCACTCCACGATTTAGATAACTCGTGACTGCACCAATCGTGCTGGCTTCCCAGTCGCTAGGAAGATTACGTGTCCCAGCCATTTTTTGTCTGTGCCCCGGGTAGCGCAGCCGGACAAACCATTCCGTATAGATCAGCCGGGCGGCTTCTTCGAGCAGTTCGATGCGTTTTTCGCAGTTCTCGATCCAATCGTCGATTTGCTCAAGTTGGCTAACGATACGGTCCTGTTCAGATAAGTCAAAAGGCAAGCGAACACGCAGTTCCTCGAGCGTTGGCGTTTGTAGGCGCTTGGTGCCGTGGGCAGCTTCGTCCGCTTTGGAAAGCACGTAGTCCGCGTTGGCGACGAACCAATAGTAGAGAAATGCACCCGAAATACCCTCTTTGGCTTTGAGTGCCTTCAGGTCTTGATTGAAGGCCATTGGCCGCTGGGTGATGGCAATGGGCAGCATCTTGGCCAAGGCCATCCCGCGAACGACTAGCAGCAGGCTATTGGCGGGAACCACCTTGCTGGATGATTCAGCTGCGTCGGACGAAATATGCTCAATCGTGTCATGCAGGCGGCTGACTTTCATGTCTTTGTTGGAGGCCCAAGGAATTTCTCCCTCCCAAAAACCGGGGTTGTCTCGGGCGGGAGTACCTCCAGAAAGGAAGCTGACGCAGTCGCCCAGTCGTTTTTCTACCCAGCGGTTCATTGCGCCGCTTCCAGCATAGCCAATACTGCGCCGCTCAATTGAGCGGATTGTTGCTCCAATTCCCGTAATTCGATGGTGATTTCCTTCAGCCTTTCGGAATTGGCTTCTTCATCAGCATCTGGTTCTGTAGAAACGCCAGCATACCGCCCTGGAGTCAAACTCCAATCCGCCTTTTCAATCTCTGCCCGCGTCACCGATTTGCATAGCCCGGCGACGTCGGCGTAGCGAGCTTCCGGGAAGCGGTGCAGCAGCCAGTGGCCCTGGGCGATGAAGTGCAGGGCGGTTTTCAGCGTGTCCAGTGCGGCATCGTGTGGTGTCGGCTGGTCGTCGTGGGTCTTGAGCCAGACGTCGTCGGTGGGGGCGAGGGCGCGGCGCAGGTCGCGGGCTTGTTTGTTGTCCCAGGAGGCCGACTGGCGGGCGCGCAGGGCTTTTTCGGCGTTTTCGAGCAGTCGACCGCAAGATTTGTGGTCGGCTTCAATGGCCTTGATTGCAGCGCGCAATTTGTCGGTCAAGGTTTCCAGTCGCGCTTGGGCGGCGATTTGTTCGCTGAGTGCCAGGGCATCGTGCGGGCGGGCGGCGGCTGCGCGTTCCTGGTTGGCGGCTTTGAGCAGGGCGGCGAACTCGTCATCGTTGTCGTTGGCGGCGACGATGGCTTGTTGTACTTGGCTGGCGAACTCGTTCAGCTGGTTGGCCGTGACTGGGGATTGCTCGTCGTCGTCCTTGCGCTTGCGGTTGAGGTCGACAAGGCTGGCGTTGTCGGCAAAGTGTTCTGCCAGCGTCAGCGCGGCGGTGAGGGGAGCACGGTGTTGGGCGAATATGCTTTCCAGTTCGGCCAGGTGCTTTCTGGCGGTCGTCTGGTAACTGGCCACCAATTCACGGAATTTGTGATCTTCGCCGCGATGCAGCCAGACGATGGCGGTGAGGTTGGCCAGTTGTTCGTCGGTGAAGCGGTGGTGGCGGGCAGATTCGACGTGATAGACGTTGCGGGCATCAATCATCAGCACGCGGTCGTGGCTGTTGCAGGCGGGGGCGATGGCCTGGGCCGGTTTGCCTTTGTCGAAGAACCACAGGGTGCAGGGCAGCGAGCGGGTGTAGAAGAACTTGGGGCCGATGGCGACCATTGCGTCCACGTGGCCGGTGGAGATCAGGCGGCGGCGGATGTCGCGGTCCTTGTTGCCGGCGTCGGAAGCGCTGGAGGCCATGACGAAGCCGGCGCGGCCGGTGGCGTTGAGGTAGGCGTAGAAATACTGCAGCCACAAGCTGTTGGCGTTGGAAATGGCCTTGGTCTTGGCGTTGGTGCTTGGCAGGCCGAAGGGCAGGCGTTTGCCAGCTTCCGGCATTTGCGGCGTGCCGGCGGCTTCGGCCTCGTCGTCCCATTGACCGACTTGCGCCTTGATCTGGTCGGTGTTGACGCCGTCGACGTTGAACGGCGGGTTAGCCATGACGAAGTCGCAGCGGTTGATGAGTTCCGGCTGCTCGTCGTAGAAACTGTTGGCGATGCGGATGTCGCCTTCGAGGCCGTGCACGGCGAGGTTCATGCGCGCCAGATGGGCGTTGGTTTCGGCCTTTTCCTGGCCATGGAAGACGACGCGCTGGTGCGGCTGGGCGTGACGTTGCAGCTCGATGAAATGGCCGGTCTGTACAAACATGCCGCCGGAGCCACAGGCCGGGTCGAAGACGAGGCCGTGGTCCGGTTCGATGACGTTGACGATGAGCCTTACCAGCGAAGGCGGCGTGAAGAATTCGCCGCCTTCCTGGGCGCCGGTTTGGGCAAATTTGTTGAGGAAGTATTCGTATATTTTGCCGAAAACGTCACCGGCAGCGTTTTTGAGGTGGTCGCTGTTGAAGGTCTTGATCAGGTCGGCCAGCAGGCGCGGCTCGAAACCCCGGTAGGCCTTGGGCAGGATGCCGGCCAGCGTCGGGTTGTAAAGCTCGATGTGCTCCATGGCCGTCACCACAGCTTCGGGGAGTTCCGGGCCTTCGGGCTGGGCGAGCAGGTGGTCGTAGTAGGCGGTGGGCGGCAGGTAGATGGCGGCTTCGCCGATGAAGTCGCCGGGCACCAGTTCGCGCGGCTTGCCGTTGCGCTGAGGCAGTGTCGGCTCGATCTTCATCTTGACCGCCAGGAAGCGGTTGTAGGCGTGGCGCAGGAAAATCAGGCCGAGCACGGGCATGGCGTATTGCGCGGCGGTGAGCTTGGAGTTGGCACGGAGTTTGTCGGCGGCGTCCCAGAGGTCGCGTTCGAGTTTTTCGAGGTTCATGGTTATGGGTCGAGCCGGATGTTGCAGCAAAGGGCGCATTGTATCCGGCCCGCATGGAAACGCTCGGCCGCGATGCGCTGGGCTACAGGAGCGATTGCCTAACTGTGGCTCGGCGAGCCGATTTTCCGGATGGATGAGGTATTGGCCCGGATTGTCCATTAGGCGCACCGTTGGTGCTGCTTGGATGTCAGCTGAGCATTTGCGGTGATTTTCGCCCCTCTTCGTCACCGATATCGTTGGATATCGGCTCCTCAGTCGGGAAAAAACTGCCTCGCAACTGCCCTTGCTGCCATCCCAAACCCTAATGAGCAATCCGGGTTGAACATAGTGCCCAGCCTTGTTCGGCGAGTAGCCTGTTGTCCTTTCCGAACCGGAATTGTTGCTGAAATTGAGGCTTTCACTCCTTGAACCTGACCCGCCGTTTCGGCTGCTGCGGATTCGCCACGTGATCGAGCGGCAGTTCATGCGTCTGCTTGACCTTCGACAGCGCGATGTTGGTTTTCACCTGCG
>CAMKYP010000085.1 GCA_946477505.1 uncultured Dechloromonas sp.
CCATCGGTGGCCCTTCCAAGGAAAAACTGCGCACATTGTGGGTCGAGAAATTCGGTCTCGAAATCACCAGCACCTTCGTTTCCGAGCGCGAAAATGTCGATGAAGACATCTGCGCCATGGGTACCGGCCCGTTCAAGGTCGAGGTCGATTTGATGCAGCCACTCGATCCAGAAAAAAAGCCGGCCGTGCATGCCACCCCGCTCAATCATGTCGGCCTGTGGATCGATGACTTGCCAAAGGCCGTCGAATGGCTGTCAGCCAACGGCGTCCGCTTTGCCCCGGGCGGCATTCGCAAAGGCGCCGCCGGTTTCGACATCACCTTCCTGCACCCCAAGGGCAACGAGGAATTCCCGATCGGTGGCGAAGGTGTGTTGATCGAACTGGTGCAGGCCCCGCCCGAAGTCGTTGCGGCCTTTGCCAAGCTGGCCGGCAACTAAGGAAAAATGGACGACATTCCCGAGGACGATCTCGAGGAATCCCGGGCGGCGCTCGCGCCAACGCTGGATGCGACCGCCGCCCTCCTGCCCTGGCTGGAAAAATCCCGCCCCTGCCGCTTCGACGCCAAGCTGAACGAGCGCTGGATCGCAGCCAGCGCCCGCCTGGAACAGGCCTGGGTCCAGCGCCATGGCCCCGATGCTGACGACGTTCGGCCTGCCGTATTCAATCTCTACACCATCGCGCTGGAAACCGCCGACAGCGACTGCCTCCGCCTTGGCGAAGCCCTGGCCGGCGCAGCCGATCGGCTCGAAGAAGGAAATCCGTCAGCGCGCCTCATCGCCGCGCTGACCGCCACAATCGAGTGCCTGCACGACCCGCTTGGCCTTGAGCAAGATGCATTTGCCGAGCGCGCGCGGCACTTTGCCGAGCGACTCGAAACGACCACCAGCACCAACGACGCCAGCCAACGATCGCTGGTCCTTGACCGCCTGTTCGTGAACGAGGCCCACGAACAACTGGAGTTGCTGCGCGACGCCTTGGCAGCCTTGCCGCCCGATGCTTATGCCTTGACCACGGAAGCGCTCAAACTGGCACAGGATGCCGAAACCCTCGAGATATGGGGCGTCATGCACCTCGCCCGCCAGTTTGCCGATTCGGTGACGCGGCACGCCAATGAACTGGACAGCATTACGGCCAGGGAACAACTCCTGGCGCTACTCGACACACTGGGCAAAACGATTGATGCCGTGGTGGCCTAAGCTGCCCGGAGAATGCTGAGCGCCAAACGGCGACCGTCGCTGAGATCGGTTCTCTCGGCAGACACGCTAACCTGAATCCGGCGCCCGTCGCTACGCTGAACCTCCGCCGCCAGGCGCCCCGCCGCTGCACGACCTTCCAGCATGCGGCTCACCTCCCCCTTTACCGCCGACTGTTGCTCGACGGAATAAAGACTGACATGGTGACGCCCGAGCAATTCTTCGCGCGAACGGCCGGTCAGCGCTTCTGCCTGACGATTGACATCGAGTATTTCACCGCTCTGCGCATCGGCAAGCAACATGGCGTCTTGCGACGCATTGATAACCGCCCGCAACTGCTCTACCGCCGTGCACGCTTCACGCTTGGCTTCGCCCGCCTCATAGTCGACCAGCGCCAGCGTCACCAGATTGGCCACGGCCTGGGCAAAAATTTGATGCGCTGCCGCCCAAGGGTGGCGCGAACCGACCTGCTCCAGACATAAAATACCCTGCAATTCGCCACGAAGATGAATGGGCGTAACAAGCATGGCAGTAACACGGTGGCGCGGTAGATAATAGCTGACAAATTCGGCCGTCATCGGATGCACATAGACATCGTCGACCGCGATGCATTTACCTTCTTGCAGCGCCGCAAAGAAGATCGGATGGCCGATGGCATCGATGACGTTACCGCTGCTGTGCAGTTGTTTCGCGCGTTCGTACAAACAAAGACAGCGCAGTTCACGCCGGTCGTCTGTCAGCGCCCAGATACCAGCCCGCTCCACACCACAAATATTGGCGGCCGACTCGGTCAGGATGCTGAGCATCATATCCAGGCTGGCTTCTGCAAAATAGGCACCGCGCGAAAGGCTGGCGATACCCTCCTGAAGGTCTTTCGGAGACATCAGGGTGTTGGGTGTGACGAGGCTGAGTTGTGCTTCCATGTTGCTGAGACTGCGCTTTGGCCCTAAGGGCGTTTCTGACAGTCTCAATGGTAACGACACCACCACGCAGATACCTGTGAATTCCTCCACACCTCGCGAAAGTAATAATGGCCTTGCTATCGCTCATCCTGACCCGGCGTCGTCTTGAATACGAATGCTGCCTTTTCGACGTCAGTGATCCAGACCAATCCATCACCGTAATGACCGGTCTGGGCGATCTCGATGATGCGCTGGAAAATCGTTTCGGCCACCTCGTCCGGGGAAACGATCTCGATACGAACCTTGGGCGTGTATTCAGTCAATTCGTCCTTGATTTTGACCTTGGCCGGAACATGGCGTTCAGGAGCACTGCATCCGTCCACCTTCGTGACCGTCATACCAGGAAAACCCGGCAGCGCCACTAGCGCATCGCGCAGCGCCGCCAACTTGTGAGGTCGAATGATGGCTTTGATTTCCTTCATGCTTCGGCTCCCTCTTCGTCAAACCAACGATAGATGGTGGGCAGCACCACCAGGGTGAGTAATGTCGACGTAATCAATCCGCCAATGACGACAATGGCCAGCGGCCTTTGCACTTCCGAGCCAGGCCCTGTCGAAAACAGGAAAGGGATCAGGCCAAGCATGGCAACCGTCGCCGTCATCATGACCGGCCGGAAGCGCAGCGTTGCACCCTCGACAATGGCCTCCCGAACGCTACGCCCCTGTTCGCGCAGACTGCGGATATAGGAGACGAGTACGACACCGTTGAGCACGGCGATACCCCAGAGCGCGATAAAACCAACCGATGCCGGCACCGACAGGTATTCGCCAGAGACGAGCAGGCCGAAGATACCGCCGATCGATGCAAAGGGCAGAACGGTGATGATCAGCGATGCATAGCGCAGCGAATTAAAGAGCAGGAAAAGCAGGAAAAAGATCGCTGCGATAGTGATCGGGATGATCACGCCGAGGTGACCGAGCGCCCGCTCCATGTTCTGGAACTGGCCGCCCCACTCCAGGTAGTAGCCTTCGGGAAGCTTGACCTGCTGATCCACCTTTTGTTGCAGTTCGGCAACGAAACCACCCAAGTCGCGCTCCTTGACGTTGACGCCAACAACGATGCGGCGCTTGCCGAGTTCGCGCGAAATCTGAGCCGGACCATCCTGGACGCGAATCTTGGCGACGTCGGCAAGGCGGGCCGTGGCACCATCCGGCGACGTGATCAGGATATTGGAAATGGCTTCGATGTTGTTGCGGAAGCGCTCCGGCAGACGCACAGCCGCCGGGAAGCGGCGTTCGCCCTCGAAAATTTCGCTAGCCACCTTGCCGCCCACCGCTGTCTCAATCAGATCGTTGACGTCGGCAACATTGATGCCGAGGCGAGCGATCGCCTGACGGTCGATTTCGATAGTCAGGTACTGCTGCCCACTGACCCGCTCGATGCGAAGGTCATTGGCGCCATCCAGCGATTGTGCGATGCGGCCGATCTGGACGGCTGCCTTGCGCAACTGATCGAGATCGTCACCGAAGATCTTGACCGCGATGTCGGAACGCACACCGGTGACCATTTCCGCCACACGCGCCGAAATCGGCTGCGACATAACGATCTGCACACCCGGCAGCACCTTCAGTTTTTCGCGCAGCGCCTTGGCGATGTCTTCCTCGCCCCAGCCATCCGGCCATTCATCGCGCGGCAGCAGGCTGACGATGGGCGACGATTCATTCGGCCCCTGCGGGTCGGCCGGCGATTCCCCGCGGCCGACGCCGGAAACCACCGACTTGACGCCCGGCACCTCGCGCATCAGGCGCGTCGCGTCCATTTCCATCTTGATCGATTCTTCGAGGGAAATATTCGGCACCCGCGTGATGCCCGGCACGATCGAGCCTTCCTTCATTTCCGGGATGAAGGCGGTGCCGAGCAACGGCAGCACGGCGATCGAGGCGACGAAAACGGCGACTGAAATGACCACCGTCTTGCGCTCGTTGCCCAGCGCCCAATGCAACAACTTGACGTAGGGCCGCTTGATCGCCTTGATCAAGCGTGTATCGTGATCGCCGTCATGTTCCGGCGCCTTGAGCAGATAGCTCGACATGACCGGCGTCAGCGTCAGCGACAACACCAGCGAAATGGCCAGCGCTATGGCAATGGTGTAGGCCAGCGGCGCAAACATCTTGCCTTCCATGCCCTCAAGGGTCATCAGCGGCAGGAAAACGAGGATGATGATGCCGACGCCGAAGATTACCGGCGTCGCCACCTCGACGACGGCGCGCAGGATCACCCGCACCTTGTTCTCACCGGCCTGCCCGGCGCGCCCGAGCTGGGCAAAGGCGTTTTCAACGACGACCACCGAACCGTCAACCATCAGGCCGATGGCGATGGCCAGGCCGCCGAGCGACATAAGGTTGGCCGAGATACCCAGCTTGTTCATCGCGAAGAACGTGAGCAAGGGAGTCAACACCAGCGTCGCGACGACGATCAGCGACGAACGCACGTCACCGAGGAAGAGGAAGAGCACGACAACGACCAAGGCGACGCCTTCGAGCAATACTTTGGTTACCGTCCACAACGCGGCATCGACCAGCTCGGAGCGGTCGTAATACGGGACGATCTTCAAGCCATCGGGCAGCATGCCTTTGGCGTTGATCTCGTCGACACGCGCCTTGATGCGGCCGACCACCTCCTTGGCATTGCCACCGGCCAGCATCATGACGATGCCACCGACCGACTCGGTGACGCCGTTCTTGACCAGCGCGCCCTGACGGACTTCGTGGCCGATATCGACCTCGGCGACATCGCGCAGGTACACCGGCACGCCACCGCGCTCGCGCAGCACGATCAACTTCAAGTCCTCGACATCGCGCACCAGACCGATACCGCGTATCAGGTACTGCTCGGCATACTGCGGCAGCACACCGCCACCAGCATTGGCGTTGTTACGACCGACCGCCTGGTAGACCTCAGCGACACTGATGCCATAGTGGCGCAGCTTGTCCGGATTGACCTGAACCTGATACTGCTTGGCGAAGCCGCCCTGCGAGTTGATTTCAGCCACGCCGGAAATCGAGCGCAGCAAGGGGCGGACAACCCAATCCTGAGCAACCCGGCGCTGCATCAGTTCTTCTTGTGTCAGGGCGCGCTCGCCATCATCCGGTCGCTCCAGCGTGTATTGAAAGACCTCGCCCAAGCCGGTCGATACGGGACCAAGCACCGGCGTAATCCCCGGCGGCAGCCTCGTCCCGACTTCCAGCAGCCGTTCCATCACCAGTTGCCGGGCAAAATAGACGTTAGTGCTGTCGGTAAACACCAGCGTGATCAGAGAGAGCCCCGGCTTGTTTAGCGAACGCATCTCCGTCAAGCCCGGCAAACCGGTCATCGCCACTTCCAGCGGCACGGTCGCGAAACGCTCTACCTCTTCGGGGGAACGCCCTGGGGCCTCGGTGGCGATCTGCACCTGAATATTGGTTACATCCGGAAAAGCGTCCACCGACAATTTACGGGCGGCATCCAGCCCGAACGCCAGACAGATCACGGCGATAACCGCCACGATCAGGCGCTGCGCCAGTGCCGAGCGAACCAGTGACTCGATCATGCGCCCTCCGCAGCCAGACGATTGCGCTCATTGTTCAAGTGAAACGCCCCTTCGACGACGAGTTTCTCCCCGCCCTTGAGGCCGGATATCACGACGCGGCGCCCGCCCTGCTCCGGAGCCAGCTTGACCTTGGTCAGCCGATATTGACCACCGTCGCCGGCGACAAACACGAATTCTTCCTCCCCTTCGCGTACGACGGCGCTGGCAGGCACCACCAACTTGTCGCTCGGTCGCGCTTCGATCAGCATCGTCGCCAACATGGCCGGCTTCAAGGCCCCGTCACGGTTGTCCAATTCAGTGCGCACAAGAACCGTACGCGTTTCCGGATCTACCGTATGACCGACAAAAATCAGCTTGCCGACCCGCCGCTCGTTCCCCAGTGCCGGCACCTCGATGCTCACCTGCTGGCCGACGCGAACCTGTCCGATCTGCTGCTCCGGCACTTGTGCCACCGCCCAGACCCGCGACAGATCAGCAACCACGAACAGCGTATCGGCCGGCTGCACCACCTGCCCCACGGCCACGCGACGCTCGACGACCGTTCCCTGACGCGAGGCAGAGACCGGTGTTACCGAATCCACCGCCCCTTGGGCGCCCAGACGATTCAAGGCCGCTTCCGAAAAACCGAGCAAGCGCAACTGATCGGCTGCCGCCCGGGTTTCCGCAACGGAAATCTGATATTCGCTTTCCCGCCGCTGCAACTCAGCTGCCCCGATGACATCGGCAGCCAGCAGCGCCTTGGCCCGCTCCGCCGCACGACGATTCAGTTCCAGCTGGGCACGAGCCTTCATATAGGCCAACTGCTGGCTGGAAAGCTCGCTACTGTTCAAACGGGCGAGCAACTCGCCTTTTTTCACATCCTGCCCCGGCAAAACGTCCGCTTCGACCACGCGCCCGGTGACGGTGGCACCAATACGCGCAACGCGCTGCTCATCGAAATCGATATTGCCCGTCACCCGCAGCATCTCGGCGACCGACTCCTTCGCAACCTCAAGTACCTTGAGTTGGCTGTTCAGCTCCGCAGCAGGCGTTACCGACAACGGGTCCGCTGCTACCGCCTTGGAATGCGAGTCCTTTTCTTCGCCGCATCCGGCCAGCAACCCGGCGACCAACAGCGCAATGACTGCTTTTTTCATTCTGTTTTACCTCCGGGCAACGCCCGTAGTCGTTCAATTTCTACCCAGGCAGCAGCCAATTCATAGCGCGCCGAAATCAGCTCGGCCCGCGCCGCGCGATACACGCGCTGAGCGTCCACTACCTCCAGAAAGCTGCGCTCGCCAAAGCGATAAGCTGCATCCGCCACCTTGAGGGCTGCTTCGGCTTTCCGGACAATGCCCGACTCGAGGGCTGTCACCTGTGCTCGTGCGATGCCATATACCTGATAGGCCGAATCCAGAGACTGTCCCAGCGCAAATTCCTGCGCAAGCAACTCATTGCGCGCCCTCGCCAGTTGCGCCTCGGCCTCGGCGACCGGCCCGGTGCGACGATCCCACAGCGGAATGCTCATGGTCAGCCCGACGCGCGAAGTTTGCACATCCGGATCCTGCTCGCGCCCCGCTTTCACGGCGAAGGTCGGCCAGCGCTTCTTGCGTTCGAGTTCCAGCACGCGTTCGGCCCGCTGCAATTCGGCGCGACTGCGCGCCAGATCGGGACTCGCACTCTGCATCTGCAGGCGTGCCCTCTCGAGCTCGGACAACTCAGGCACATTCGAAAGCTGCCCCTCAAGCACAAAGTCCGGCGGCAAGGCATCGCCAACCGCCTGGCGCAGCAAGGCCCTCGCCTGCTGGACACGGAAGGTGGCCGCCTGAACGGATTTCTCTGCATTCAACGACTCGGCTTCTGCCCGCATCAACTCCAGGCGCGGGGCTTCACCCGTCTCGACACGCAGCGCAATACGCGAACGCACGCCCTCCACCAACTCCGCATCCAGGCGCGCGTTCCTCAACTCGGCCTCGCGCCGCAAAACGTCAAAATAGCGCACGCGCAAGCGGGCAATCACGTCGGCGTTAAACACCCGAGCCGACGCCTGTGTCGACGCAACCACCGCTTCCGCGGCGCCAATTCGTGGACCGCGCACCCACGGCATATCCAACGGCTGCGTCAACATCACGCTGTTCGCGTCTCCGGCAGTGGCGCCGACACCGCGCGGGCGCACCGAGCCGGCAAGGTATTCGATTTCCGGATTCGGAAAGGCGCCCGCCGTGGTCACCCCCGCCTGGGCGGACTGCACCTGGTCGCGCATGGCCTGTACCGCCCGGCTGGTTTCAAGTGCCAACGACTCAAGATGAGGTAAATCATACGAAGCCTGAGCAAAAGCCAAGGAACTTCCCATGCCCAGCAGCGCCACCCAGTATTTAAGCTTGTGTTTCATAAATTCGCTTTGTTGCTGCGTTCAACGGGCGTTCAGAGCAGAAATTCGCTCTTCCAGCGGCGGATGGCTTGAGAACAAAGCCATGAAGCTCTCCTTGCCCCCCGCGATACCGGAAGCGGCCATACTCTGTGGCAACGGCTCCGTATGCAAGTTCCCTAGCCGACGCAAAGCATTCTGCATCGGCGTCGGCGAACCCATCAGGCTAGCTGCACCGGCATCGGCGCGGAATTCACGCTGACGGGAGAACCAGGCAACGATGATGCTGGCCAGGACACCGAAGACGATTTCGCAGACGATGCTGGTCACCATGTAGCCGATGCCCGGGCCGCTGCTCTCCTCGTCATTGCGCCGCAGGAAACTATCCACGACATAACCGACAACACGAGACAGGAAAACGACGAAGGTATTGACCACGCCCTGGATCAAGGTCAACGTCACCATGTCGCCATTGGCGATGTGCGCGACCTCATGGGCCAGTACAGCCTCTGCCTCCTCGCGGGTCATGCTCTGCAGCAAGCCTGTGGAGACGGCAACCAACGAGCTGTTCTTGGTCGCGCCAGTCGCGAAGGCATTCGGCTCGCCGTCGTAAATCGCCACTTCAGGCATGGGCAAACCTGCTTTCTGGCTCAGCTTGGCGACGGTATCGACCAGCCAGACCTCGGTCGATGTACTTGGATGTGTAATGACCTGCGCACCGGTACTCCACTTGGCCATGGTCTTCGACATGAGCAGCGAAATGAAGGCGCCACCGAAGCCGATCACAGCGGCAAACACGAACAACATGCCGACATTGAGGCCATTGGCGGTCAGGAACTTGTTGACGCCGAGCAGGCTGGTCACGACGCTGAGCACCAGCATCACGGCCAGGTTGGTCAGCAGGAACAGAACGATGCGTTTCATAGACTATATCCTCCAAAGAGAAACGGCCTCGATGGTATTGCATTGCAACAATCAATAAAACCGGAGCAAAATTAACTATTACTTCGTTTTTTTCTGTTGAACTCATGAGCCAAGTCAATTTTAAACACCTGCACTACTTCTGGGTTGTCGCCCAGGAAGGCAGCATCACCCGCGCCGCCGATCGCCTCGGCGTCGCCATCCAGACCATATCCGGGCAACTATCGCTGCTCGAACGGCAACTCGGCAAGGCACTGTTCAACAGCCAAGGGCGCGGCCTGGTTCTTAGCGACGCAGGCCGCATTGCGCTGGGCTACGCCGACCAGATTTTTCAGCTTGGCGACGCATTGGTCGACGCGATCCAGCATAGCGACAGCGAATCGACCTTGCGCCTGCGTGCCGGTATTTCCGACGGTATTCCAAAGCTCCTTGCCTACCGATTGCTATCCACAGTAACCGAAATGCCGGCCGATGTCCGTCTGATCTGCGATGAAGGGGAATTTGAAACGCTGCTTGCCGACCTCGCCCTGCATCGACTGGACGTGGTACTGACCGATCGCGCCGCACCGGTAGGCGGCAACTTGAAAGTATTCAGTACCCGACTGGGTGAGTTTGCCACCGGACTGTTCGGCACCCCGGCCTTGGTTGAACGTTACGGTAAGGATTTTCCGGCATCGCTCGATGGCGCACCGATGTTGTTGCCTACCCGTCACAACGCCTTGCGTGGCCGCATCGACCGCTGGCTGGAGATCGCCGGAATTCGTCCCAAAATCGTCGGCGAATTTGAAGATAGCGCCCTGCTCAACACCTTCGGCCGGGGCGGGCTGGGCATATTCCCCGCACCGCTCGCCCTCGTCGCGCAAGTTGCCCAACAGCTCGATGCCCGGCCGCTGGGAGCCATGCAAGGCGTTAGCGAGCAAATCTACGCCATTTCCAGCGAACGCCGGATTCGCCACCCCGCCGTCGAAGCCTTGTGCGCGGCAGCGGCTCAGGACACCTCCGAGCCAAGGGTATAATTGATCTCCCCCAACGCACCTCCAAAGAAAAAACCCATGTCGCTGTTTCGCAAGACGGCAGTCATTCTGCTCAGTATCACCCTCGCCGCCCCGGCCTTCGCCCAACAACTCCCCGTTCCGCCCGCACTGGCCGCCAAATCGTGGCTACTGCTTGATCTCGGCTCCAATCAGGTGCTGACCGCCGAAAAGCCGGATGACCGCCTCGAACCCGCATCGCTGACCAAGCTGATGACGGCCTACCTGACATTCGCCGCCATCCACAAGAAAACCCTGGCCCTGGACCAGCCGCTGCCGGTTTCCGAAAAAGCTTGGCGCACCGGCGGATCGAAGATGTTCATCCGCGTCGACACCCAGGTTCCGGTCGAAGACCTAATCAAGGGCATGATCGTGCAATCCGGGAACGATGCCTGCGTCACGCTGGCCGAGGGCATTGCCGGCAGCGAGGAAAACTTCGCGCAAATGATGAACCGCGAAGCACAGCGCCTGGGCATGACGAACAGCCACTTCACGAATTCGACCGGCCTGCCCGACGCCAACCACTACACCACGGCACGCGACCTGTCGCTGCTTGCCTCGGCGTTGATCCGCGACTTCCCGGTCGAGTACGGCAAGTACTATTCGATGAAGGAATTCCGCTACAACAACATCACCCAGCCGAACCGCAACCGCCTGCTCTTCATCGACCCCACTGTCGATGGCGTCAAGACCGGCCACACCGATGCCGCCGGCTATTGCCTGATTTCCTCTGCCCTGCGCGACAAGCGCCGCCTGCTCTCGGTCATGCTCGGCACGGCATCCGACAATGCCCGCGCCAGCGAGTCGCAGAAGCTGCTCAACTGGGGCTTCATTTCCTACGAATCCGTCGCGCTCTTCGCCAAGGATCAGGAAGTCGCCAAGCTGCGCGTCTGGAAGGGTGCCCAGAGCGAGATCAAGGCCCGCTTCCCGAACGATCTGGGCATTGCCGTCCCGAAAGGCTACGCCGACAAGGTGAAATCCGAATTCGTCGCCGAGCCGCGCCTGATCGCGCCGATCGAGATCGGCCAGAAACTGGGCGTCGTCAAGGTCACCGTCGAAGATAAGCCGTATGGTGAATATCCGGTTCTGGCGCTTGAAAAAATCGAACTCGGCAATATCTTCATTCGCATCATCGACACCATCCGCCTGTGGTTCAACTAAACGCATGACACCTTACGTCGCCGACCCCGTTTACCTGAACGGCCGTTTCCTGCCCTTGGCGGAAGCGGGCATCTCGCCGCTCGACCGCGGCTTCCTGTACGGGGACGGCGTCTATGAGGTCATCCCGGTTTACTC
>CAMKYP010000086.1 GCA_946477505.1 uncultured Dechloromonas sp.
GTTCGGCGGCGGCTGCCTGATCCACGGGCAAGCCCAGCGTCGCCGCGGCATGCAGGCCGGAAGCACGCAACAGTTGGCGGATGGCCGCCCAGTCGGCTGTCGCCGGCAGGTGCTCGGCACCGCTGAAATCGAGCACGGCGAGGTCGTTTTCGAAAAAATCCGGGCTGTTGCCGGTCAGTTCGGCCAGCGCGGCATGCAAAACGGCGATTTCGGTGGTGCGCACCTGCGCCTGGATGATCTTGAGCGCGGTGCCCTTGAATTGAATCGGTGAGTCTTTGGCCATGCCTGCTGCTTGTGCTGCGAAAGGAGGCAAATTATCCCACAGGCGTCGGGGGAGGTGTTTTCCTTACCCCAGCCAGAGCTTGCGCCAGCCCTCGTGGCCGAGCTTTTCCATCGTCTCGATATTGCGTTCGAAGATGTCGGCGGCGTCGGGGAAGGCCGCCACGGCGCGGTCGATACTGCTTTCGCGCAGCAGGTGCAGCATCGGGTAGGGCGCGCGGTTGGTGTAGTTGGTCACGTCATCCGGCTCGCTGCCGGCGAACTCGTACTGCGGATGCAGGCTGGCGATCTGGAACACGCCGTCGTAGCCGTTGTTGCGGATCAGCGCCTCGGCCTCGGCCAAGAAGAAGTGATAGTCCAGGAAGTCGTTCATCACCTGCGGGTGAATGAGCAAGGTGGTGTCGAGTTCCTGTGGGTCGGTGGCGGCCAGCAGGGCCAGTTCGTTGCCCAGTTCGGCCAGCAGTTCGTCGGCCGTTTCGGCGGCGGTCAGGGCGTAGCGGATCTGCTTCTTGACGAAGACGCTCTTGGCGAAGGGGCAGAGGTTGAGGCCGATCACGGCGCGTTCGAGCCATAGGCGGGTGGCGGCAAGGAGCGGCTCGACGGCATCTTCGGCGCAAGGGAAAAGAACTTCGGACATGGCGGGTCTAGCAGTTGGCTCGCTCTTCCGCGCGAGCGCAGGACAAAGCGGGTGCCGGAAAGACAAAACCCCGGCACAGGGCCGGGGTTTGCTCGAGATGCGCCCGCTTACTTGGCGGCGGGGGCCGGCGCGGCAGCCGGTGCGGGAGTTGCGGCCGGCTTGGCTTCACCCTTCGGGGCGGCTTTCTCGGCCTTGGCCATCTTGTGGGTGTGCTTTTCATGCTTTTCGTGCGCGGCATGCTTCTCAGCCTTGGGCTCGGTCTTGGCGGCTTCAGCCTTCACCGGTTCGGCAGCCTTCGGGGCTTCGACCTTCTTGTCGGCAGCCGGAGCCGGGGCGGTCACCTTGGCGGCTGGAGCGGTGGTCGGGGCGGGAGCGGCGGCACCCTGGGCGAAGGAAGCGGAAGCGAAACCAGCGGCAACGGCCAGAGCGATGATGGTCTTGATCATTTTGAATCTCCTGAATGAGTTGGTTACTTCGTTTGTAGGTGCTGCGACATTGCAGCGCCTTGTGCCGAATAACGCGGCCCGTTAGCGCCCGGATGTCAGCGCGAATGTAAGGCTGTGTATCGCTTCGTGACCGAGATGTTTCCGGAGTTGTCATGGTCTGGGCCGATTCGCGGCGAGGCGCGGCGCGGCGGGGTAAAATGATGGTTTTTCCAACGCGCCGCCGTCATGTCCGGCTGGCTTTTTTGCAGGAAACACGCCATGTTGCAGAAGCTTTCCACCTTCGCCGGCATCCAGGGCCCGGTTGTCACTATCGTCATGGACGGCTACGGCCTGCCCAAGACCAATGTCGGCAGCGCCATCGCCGCCGCCAAAAAGCCGACCCTCGACCGCCTGTTCGCCGATTACCCGAATATCCGCCTGCGCGCCCACGGTACGGCGGTCGGCATGCCGTCCGACGACGACATGGGCAATTCGGAAGTCGGCCACAACGCCATCGGCGCCGGACAGGTCTATGCGCAGGGCGCGGCGCTGGTGTCGAACGCCATCGCCTCCGGCGACATCTGGCAGGGCGAAGCCTGGCAGCAGATCGTTGCCGGCGCCAAGGCCGGTCGCGGCGTGATCCATTTCCTTGGCCTGTTCTCCGACGGCAACGTGCATAGCCATATTGATCACCTGAAGGCCATGGTCGTCCGTGCCAAGGAGGAGGGCGTCAAGACGGTGCGCATCCATGCCTTGCTCGACGGCCGCGACGTGCCGGAAACCAGCGCCCTGGACTACGTGGTGCCGTTCGAGGCCTTCCTGGCCGAGATCAGCGGCGACGGCTTCGATGCCCGTATTGCCTCCGGCGGCGGCCGCCAGTACATCACCATGGACCGCTACGACGCCAACTGGGCGATGGTCGACAAGGGCTGGAAGACCCACGTCCTCGGCCAGGGGCCGCAGTTCGCCAACGCCACCGAGGCGGTCAATGGCCTGCGCGCCGCCCATCCCGGTACCATCGACCAGGACTTGCCGGAGTTCGTCATTGCCGACAACGGCCTGCCAATCGGCACCATCGAGGACGGTGATTCGGTTGTCCTGTTCAATTTCCGCGGTGACCGTGCCATCGAAATCACCCGTGCCTTCGTCGAGGCGCGCTTCGACAAGTTCGACCGTGTCCGCTACCCGCAGGTGACCTACGCCGGCATGCTGCAGTACGACGGCGACCTGCAGTTGCCGAAGCGCTTCCTGGTCGCCCCGCCGGCGATCAAGGACACCTCCGGCGAATGGTTCAGCAAGCTGGGCGTTACCCAGTACGCCTGTTCGGAAACGCAGAAATTCGGTCACGTGACCTACTTCTGGAACGGCAACCGTTCCGGCAAATTCGACGGCGAAACTTGGGAGGAGGTGCCGAGCGACATGGTGCCCTTCGAGCAGCGCCCGTGGATGAAGGCGGCCGAAATCGCCGACGCGATGATCGCCGCCATCCAGTCCGGCCAGTTCAAGACCTTGCGCTGCAATTTCGCCAATGGCGACATGGTGGGCCACACCGGCAATTTCGATGCGGCGCGCATCGCCGTCGAGGCCGTCGATTTGTCGCTGGCCCGTGTGCTCAAGGCCATCGATGCGGCCGGTGGCGTGGCATTGATCACTGCCGACCACGGCAATGCCGACGAGATGTTTGAGCTGGACAAGAAGACCAAGCAGCCCGCCCTGAACAAGGACGGCTCATTCAAGGCGAAGACGGCGCATACGTTGAACCCGGTGCCGCTGATCCTCTACGACAATGTGTCCGGCGGCCAGCTGGGCCTGCAGCAGACCGAAACCTGCGGCCTGTCGAACATCGCCGCGACCATCGCCAACCTGCTGGGCTATGAGAAGCATGCCCGCTGGGACGACAGCGTGCTGCTGATCAAGTAAGGCGCCGCTCGGCGCGGGTGGCTCGGCCATGAACCAAGCTTCCGAGCACGTCCGGGCGGTGCACCTGCTGCGCCATCCGGTGGCTTTCGGGCTGCGGGTGCTCAAGGCCTTCATGGCCAATCAGGGCCTGCTACTGGCCGGCGCGGTGGCTTACTACGCGCTGCTGTCGCTGGTGCCGTTGCTGATCCTGACCGTATTCGCGCTGTCGCACCTGGTCAGCGAGGCCGATCTCTTCGCGGTGCTCGGCCGTTATCTCGAATGGCTGGTGCCCAGCCAGTCGCAGGCAGTATTGGCCGACGTGTCGGCCTTCCTGAATAACGGCCTCGGCGTTGGCGTGCTGTTGATCGGGACCATGATTTTCTTCAGCTCGCTGGCTTTCTCCGGGCTGGAGAAAGCGATGTGCATCATCTTCGCGCATCGCGGCCGCGAAAAGCCGCGCCATGCGCTGGTGTCGGCCATCCTGCCTTACTGCTTCGTGCTGTTGCTCGGCGTAAGCTTGCTGGCGGTCACGCTGGCCTCGGCCTTGGTGCAGGCCGTGGCACGGGAAAGCATCGACCTGTTCGGCCGCAGCTGGAGCCTCGGCGGGCTTTCCGGCTTCCTGTTCTACGCGCTGGGCGTGCTGATCGAAACGCTGGTCCTGGCCGGCCTCTACCTGGCCATCCCGGTCGGCCGCACGCGCCTGAGCCATGCGCTGATCGGTGGCTTCAGCGCCGCCATCCTGTGGGAAATCCTGCGCCACCTGCTGGTCTGGTATCTCGCCCATCTCTCCAAGGTCAGCGTCGTGTACGGCTCCTTGACGACAGCCGTCGTCGCGCTGTTCTCGATGGAGCTGGCGGCTACCCTGCTGTTGCTCGGGGCGCAGGTGATCGCCGAATACGAGCAGTGGCAGAGGCCGTCGGACTGAGCGGACGGCGCTGTCGTCATGCAAACAGCTTACGGCGGGCGAGTGGACGAATCCCGATAAGGGTTTATACGGTTGTAAGGCTGGGTCGATCGCGGGAAAATGCGCCCTTGGCTTCGCCGTGGCCAAATTGAGCACGCGCGGGCAAGCCGATCACAACATACCGGATGAACAGCTCATGAACAAGACGTTTTCCCTGATTCCCCTCGTTTTCGCCTTGGCTCTCGCCGCTTGCGGCAAGAAGGAAGAAGCGCCGGCCGCCGCCGCGCCTGCACCTGCCGCTGTCGCCAAGATCGTTGTCGGCCTCGACGACAACTTCCCGCCGATGGGTTTCCGCGACGAGAAGGGCGCGCTGGTCGGTTTCGACATCGACCTCGCCCGCGAAGCCGCCAAGCGCCTGGGTGCCGAAGTCGAGTTCAAGCCTATCGACTGGAATGCCAAGGAGGCCGAGCTGGGCGGCAAGCGCGTCGATGTGCTGTGGAACGGCCTGACCATCACCGAACCGCGCAAGGAAAAGATCGCTTTCACCACGCCGTATCTGGAAAACCGCCAGATCGTCATCGTTACCGCCAAGTCCGCCGTCAAGACCAAGGCCGATCTGGCCGGCAAGGTAATCGGCGTGCAGGAAGGTTCCAGCGCTGTCGAAGCCATCGCCAAGGATCCGGCCGGCAAGACGGTCAAGGAACTCAAGAAGTTCGGCGACAACGTCACCGCCTTGATGGACCTCACCACCGGCCGCCTCGACGCGCTGGTCGTCGATGAAGTCGTCGGTCGCTACTACACCGCCAAGAAGCCGGGCGAATACGCCATCCTCGACGAGCATTTCGGCACCGAGGAATATGGCGTCGGCGTGCGCAAGGACGATGCCGAACTGCTCGGCAAGATCCAGAAGGCCATGGACGAGATGAAGAAGGACGGCGCCGCCGCCCGTATCTCGAACCAGTGGTTCGGCAAGGATATCGTCAAGTAAGCAGCCGTTCCCGGCCGGCCTGCGGCATGCGGGCCGGTACTCGCCGGGCGGCGCGCAGCCGGCCCGGTTTATTGGCGACAGGCCATGGATTACATCTTGAACATCATGGGTCCCCTGCTGGAGGGGACGGCGGTCACGCTGCAAGTCTTCGGCGCGACCCTGGTGCTGGCCGTCCCGCTCGGGCTGGCGCTGGCGCTGATCCGGCTTTCCCGCTTCCGTGCCGCGAGCACGGCGGTGGCGGGCTACATCTGGCTGATGCGCGGCACGCCGCTGATGCTGCAGATGCTTTTCATCTACTTCGCGCTGCCCTTCGTTCCGGTGGTCGGCATCCGCCTGCCGGATTTCCCGGCGGCCATCGTCGCCTTCGTGCTCAACTATGCCGCCTACTTCGCCGAAATCTTCCGTGCCGGCATTCAGTCGGTCGGGCGCGGCCAGTACGAGGCGGCGCAGGTGCTTGGCATGAGCCGGGCGCAGACCATGCGCCGCATCATCCTGCCGCAGATGGTCAAACGCATCCTGCCGCCGATGAGCAACGAAACCATCACCCTGGTCAAGGACACCTCGCTGATTTACGTGCTGGCCATGAACGACCTGCTGCGCGCCGCGCGCGGCATCGTCCAGCGCGATTTCACGACCATGCCCTTCGTGGTTGCCGCTGCCTTTTACCTGGTCATGACCCTGCTGCTGACCTGGGGCTTCATGCGTCTGGAGAAGAAATATGCCGTCTATGACGACTGAGCCGATGATCCGCGCTGCCCACCTGCACAAGCGCTTCGGCGACCACGAGGTGCTGAAGGGCGTCTCGCTGGAAATCGGCAAGGGCGAGGTCATTGCCATGATCGGCCCCTCGGGTTCCGGCAAGAGCACGTTCCTGCGCTGCCTGAACCAGCTGGAGCGCGTCGACCGCGGCGAAGTGATCATCGAAGGCGAAACCTTGGTCTCGACGGATGCGAGCGGCCACTGCCGCTACGCACCGGACAAGGAAGCGCGCCGCATCTGCGCCAAGATGGGCATGGTCTTCCAGCACTTCAACCTGTTCCCGCACCTGAGCGTACTCGGCAACCTGATCGAGGCACCGATGACGGTCAAGGGGCTTTCCCGCGACGCCATCGTGCCGGTGGCCGAGGAGTTGCTGCGCAAGGTCGGGCTGTTTGCCAAGTGCGATGCTTATCCGTCGCAGCTTTCCGGTGGGCAGAAGCAGCGCGTTGCCATCGCCCGCGCACTGGCCATGGCGCCGGACATCATGCTGTTCGACGAACCCACCTCGGCGCTCGACCCGGAGCTGACCGGCGAAGTGCTGCGCACCATGCGCCAACTGGCCGACGAGCATATGACCATGCTCGTCGTCACGCATGAAATGGCCTTCGCCCGCGACGTGTCGACGCGCACCGTGTTCATGGATGGCGGCGACATCGTCGAGGCCGGTGTGCCTGCCGATCTGTTCAGCAACCCGCAGCAGCCGAGGACGCGGGCTTTCCTCAATCACATGCTCTGATTTTTTGGAAACACTTCGGGATTTCCGAAGTGTTTTTATGCAGGGCGGGCTGTATCGAAGGCTTCCCGTCCGCATAGAATGCGCGGGTTCTCCATTGAGGCCGTTCCCGCCATGTTCGAATTCCTGCTCTCCCCCGAAATCTGGATCGCTTTCTTCACGCTGACTGCGCTGGAGCTGGTCCTCGGTATCGACAACATCATCTTCATCTCCATCCTGGTCGACAAGCTGCCCAAGGAGAAGCAGGAAATCGCCCGCAAGATCGGCCTGTTCCTGGCGATGTTCATGCGCATCGCGCTGCTGCTCGTGCTGTCGTGGATCGTCGGCCTCACCGAACCGGTGCTGACGCTGTTCGGCTACGGCATTTCCGGGCGCGACATCATTCTCATCCTCGGCGGCCTGTTCCTGATCTGGAAGAGCACCGGCGAGGTGCACCAGCTGCTCGAAGGCGAGGAGGGCAGCGAATCGGCCAAGGTCGCCTCCAGCTTCGCCGGCGTCATTGCCCAGATCATCGTCATCGACCTCGTCTTTTCGCTCGACTCGATCATCACGGCCGTCGGCATGGTCAGCCAGGTTGGCGTCATGATCGCCGCCGTCATCGCCTCGGTCGGCTTGATGATGGTGTTCGCCAAGTCCATCGGCGACTTCGTGTCGAACCACCCGACGATCAAGATGCTGGCCTTGTCCTTCCTGGTCGTCGTCGGTGTCGTGCTGATCGCCGACGGCTTCGGTCACCACGTGCCGAAGGGTTATATCTACTTCGCCATGGCCTTCTCGGTCGGTGTCGAGATGCTCAACATCCGCATGCGCAAGAAGGCCGTCAAGCCGGTCGACCTGCGCGAGCCGTATGCGCGCGAGATGGGTAGCGACTGAGCTTGCTCAGACCGGGGAGAGAAGCGCCGTCACTCGCCCCGGTTCGATGCGGATGGAGCGCAGCAGCCAGCGCGCCGCCTTTTCCTGCAATGAGCCGTCTTCGCGCAGCACGTAGACCGGCTTGCTACGGAAGTAGGCGGTCATCAGCTGGGTGATGGCCTGGCGGGCCATGGGTTCGGCTTCGCGTGGGATGCCTGCCGATTGCACCGAGTTGGCGACCGGATTTTCCAGATAGAAGGACTTGGTGTTGTCGTCGTAGCGCAGGCCGGAGGTGCCGAGTACATCGACCGGAACCGGCGGGTTGCCGGGCAGGGAAACCTTGAGGCGCGCCGCGACGCTTGCCTTGCCTTCCGGTTCGCCGAGGTGGATTTTCGGCGCTTCGATCAACTCAACGACGATCATGCCCTTGCCGTAGCTTTTCTGCATGCCGCCGCTTTTGTCGACCTGTGCCTGGATGTCGGCCTCGGAGAAATGGATTTCCTTTTCCAGCAGCCCGGCACTCCAGACCGAGCCAGCCAGCAGCAGCGCTGTCGCGAACAGTGTGAAGCGGAGTTTCATGCCTTCAACGTAGGGGATGGCGGAGATGCCGGTCAGTCTACCTCAGGGAGCAGGGCGAGTGCCTTTTCGAATTCGAAGTTGCCGATCAGTTGGCCCAGCTTGTTTGCCGTCGCCTGCCCGAGAAGACTCTTCAGTGCGGCGTGGTGTTCGCTGAAGTAACGCTGTGCGCTTATCTCGCCCGTCGATAGCTGCAAACGGAGCTTTTTCAAGACCCAGTCATTGTTTGCTTCCAGGGGTCTGTCGCCGGTCTCGGATTCGTTGCGGTCGGCATGAAGGAGTGCGTCGATCTGGCCGGTCAGTGCCTCCTGCGATGATTGCAGATAAGGCAGCAACTGGCGCGCAAGCAGTGGCGCATCCGGTTGTTGTTGTTTGAGCGGGAGTTCGATGGCTTTGGCAATCCTGTTAATCTGCATGGCGCCAATATTGGCCGATGCGCCTTTCAATGCGTGGGCGATGTTGCGTGCATTCTCCGGGTTGCCCTTGTCCAGCGCCTCACTTATCCGGCGGGCGTCGTCAGCATGCGTGGCGACGTACAACGCGAGCAGACGTCTGTAAAGCGTCAGTTTTCCAGATACGACGTGAAGGCCGGCCGGGACGTCCAGCTCGTCGATTCGATCCAGAAGCGTGCGGAATTGCCCTTCGTCGGGTGGCGCAGCCGCTGACGGGGCGTCGGGGGACGCCTTTGTCCGTATCGGGGAGCGAATCCAGTGGCATAGCGTCGCATAGAGCTTTGCGGGATCAATCGGCTTGGCGATATGGTCATTCATGCCGGCGCCGAGGCAGGCGTCGCGGTCTTCGTTGAAGGCGTTGGCCGTCATGGCCAGTATGGGTGTCGC
The DNA here is from genome assembly GCA_946477505.1 of uncultured Dechloromonas sp. Lineage (GTDB taxonomy): Bacteria > Pseudomonadota > Gammaproteobacteria > Burkholderiales > Rhodocyclaceae > Azonexus. Next base: position 8,892 of record CAMKYP010000086.1, read on the forward strand.
AGTACGCTCAGGCAGCAGGCGGATAGCGCGCGTTGCTTCAATGCCGTCCATCGTCGGCATCTGGATGTCCATCAGGATCAGGTCGTAGTCGTTGGCGGTTGCCAGCTTGATGGCCTGGCAACCATCCTCGGCGACGTCGACCAGAATGCCGGCATCCTCGAGCAGTTCTCGCGCGACTTCCTGATTGATCGGATTGTCTTCGGCAAGGAGGATATGGCGCCCGTGGAGGATGCTCGTTGCCGGCGTCTCGTCCTGCTGTTCCGGCTCGAGATCGGGTGGATGCTCGCCGAGTAGTGCTTCGAGCAGTGCGGCTTCAAGTTCGGACGGCGTCACCGGTTTGTTGATCTGGCAAACGATTCCTGCCTCGCGCAAGCGTTCCATCGGCCATTCGCGGCCGTAGGCAGTAATCAGCACGATGCGCGGCGGTTTACGGGTCATGGCGCGAATGCGCCGACTGGTTTCGATGCCGTCCATGCCCGGCATGGCCCAATCAGTGAGAACCAGGTTGAAATGGCTTCCCTTGGCCAAGGCCGCCTGCATGCATTGCAACCCGGCTTCGCCGGAATTGGCCGTGGTGACACGCGCATCGTAGGCGGTCAGCATGTGACTGATGGCTTCCAGAGCGTTGGGGTCGTCATCGATGATCAGGATGTTGATCGTTTCCGGCATGGTGTTTCGCCGTGGCCGGTCATCATGTTTGCGCGCGATGCGCAGCGGCAACTCGCACCAGAACGTGCTGCCTTGTCCCTGCGTGCTATCGACACCGATACGGCCGTGCATCAGTTCCGTCAGGCGTTTGCTGATGGCGAGTCCGAGGCCGGTGCCGCCATATTTTCGTGTTGTCGAGGTGTCGGCCTGCTCGAAAGGGAGGAATAGGCGTCCCATCTGTTCCGGTGCCAGGCCGATGCCGGTGTCGGTCACTTCGAAACGGATATGCAGGCGGCTGTTTTCCCGCGAGAGCAGGCGCGCACTGAATATGACGCTGCCCCGCTCGGTAAACTTCACCGCATTGCTGGCGAAATTGGCCAGAATCTGACCGATGCGGCTGTGGTCCCCGTGGACGAAACACGGAATCTCAGGGTCGACCCGATCAATGATTTCGAGCCCCTTCTCCATCGCCAGCGGGCTGATCAGGGCATTGAGCTGCAGGAATAGCTGTTCGAATTCGAAATCGCTTTCATCGATGAGCAGCTTGTCGGCTTCAATCTTCGAAAAGTCCAGGATGTCGTTGATGATGCCGAGCAGGTGCTGTGCCGCCATGGCGATCTTGTCGAGGTGCTTGGCATCCTTGGCATTGCTGGCATCTTTTCGCAGGAGATGAGTCAGGCCGACAATGGCGTTCATCGGCGTGCGAATTTCGTGGCTCATGTTGGCGAGGAAGGCGCTTTTGGCGCGACTGGCCGACTCGGCTTCTTCCTTCGCGGTGAGCAGCTCCCGGGTTCGTTCGCCGACGATTTCCTCGAGTCGGGTCTGATGTTCACGCAGGGCATCGGCCGCACGGATGCGCTGATCGATCTCCCGCACCAGGGTGTTTTGCGAGTTCTGCAATTCGGTGCGCATGCTGGCGAAATTGTCGACAAGATGCCCTATCTCGTCATTGGTCGCTGGCGGCAGGGGGGTCTCGAAGCGGTTCTGCGCCAGATTGCTGGCGGCGATGGCCAACCGATGGGTGGGGCGGATCACTGTGAATTCGAGAATCGCCACCATGATGCCGGTCAATGCGGCGAGCATTGCCAATAGCAGGTGCATCAGGTTCCGGTGGTAGTCGAGGTTGCCGGCAATGAACGGGCTCAGATCGATCATCACCTCCAGTTTTCCCAGCTCGGTGCCACTGTGGGCAATCGGGCGGGTGAGGAGTCTGTATGCCCCGGACACTGACTCTGCCGCCGGAGGGGAGCCCGGTCGCCGGAGAGGGTAGAGTTGTTGTCCACGCGGGTTAGTCAGCCTTACCTGATGCCATTCGGCATTGCGCCGTTCGAGCGCGCCGAGGTTTTCATAGATGTTGGCCAACTGCCCGGAAAGGAGGAGGGGAATCAGGCTCTCGACCACACTGTCGAGGTGCCGTTCGATCAGCCGGAGATGGGTGTCCTCGGCGCGGTGAATCGATTCCGGAATCCAGACGAACTGCAGCAGGCAGACCAGAGCGATACCGATCAGGAGCAGCGGCAACAGGAATTTTTGCCGGAGTCCCATAGCTTAAGGTTCGATCCAATAGTTCGATAGTCCCCAGTCGCGCATCGGTGCGTAATCCTTCATCGAGGCTGGAATGGCAGCCTGGATCGGGAGTTCGCGCAGCAGCTTGCGCCCTTCCTCGCTGCCATCGAGCGCCAGGATGGCTTGTCTGACGGCCTGTTGAACCTTCGGGGGGACACGAGGG
>CAMKYP010000087.1 GCA_946477505.1 uncultured Dechloromonas sp.
CCCCATATCGGTATAGAAGCGCTGCATGTCCTCGCTGCCGAGGGCGATCATGCCAATGGTGCCACCGCCGTTGCGCAGGGCGATCAAGGCCTGCGAACGGATATGCGACGCATGTTCGCCGAACCACGACGCGGTGCCGAAGCCTGCCGTCGAACCGCAGTACGGGCGGGCCAGTGTCTCGGCAAAAACCTGCAGTTCCTCGCTGACGGCGGCGAACTCGGGCAGGTCTTCGATGCCTTCCGGCTTGTCCCACAGGCGCAGAGCGACGTGCGGCACGGAAAAATCGTCGCGCAGGTGGAAATTGAGGAGATGAATGACCGCCTGGAAGGTTTCGGCGGCAACCAGCGCCACCGCCAGGCGATGCACCTTCTCGCTGATTGCGTCGTTTTCCTCGCCGAAAGCGATCAGTTCAGCCAGCTTGCTCTCGGTCGCCCGGTTTTTTTCGCGCAGCGTCAGCATCTGGCGCTCGGCCAGCGACACCGCCCGGCCGCCGTGCGGATGCGGCACGAAAATCTGTGCCATCAGGTCGGCGTATTGCTCAAAAAAGCCGGGATTGTTCTTCAGATAGTCCGCGATTTCCTCGGGGAACATGGCGCTCATAATTCAATTTCTCCAGAAAACACGGTAACCGCCGGGCCGGTCATCAGAACCGGGCGGCCGGGGCCGCCCCAGGCAATAGTGAGGTCGCCGCCACGCGTCGTCACCCGTACCGGTGAATCGAGCAGGCCGCGTCGGATGCCGGCAACGGCAGCGGCGCAGGCACCGGTGCCGCACGCCAGGGTTTCGCCCGAGCCGCGCTCATAGACGCGCAGCTTGATGGCATGACGATCGACGATCTGCATGAAGCCGGCATTGACCCGCTTCGGGAAACGCTCGTGGCGCTCGATCAATGGCCCATGCTGCTCGACCGGATGGGTCGCGACGTTATCGACAACCTGCACGGCATGCGGATTACCCATCGAGACGACACTGGTTTCCAGCGTTTCGTCGGCAACGTCAAGCAAATGAACGATCACGTCCTCGTCGGCCATGAATGGAATTTCAGCCGGCAGGAAGCGCGGCTCGCCCATGTCCACAGTGACATTGCCGTCGGCCTCGAGGCGCGGCTCGATGATGCCCTTGAGCGTCTCGACCCGAATCTGCCGCTTGTCGGTCAGCCCCTGGTCATGGACGAAACGTACGAAACAGCGGGCGCCGTTGCCGCACTGTTCAACCTCGCCGCCATCGGCGTTGAAGATGCGGTAACGAAAATCGATGCCGGGCTGCGTCGCCTTTTCAACCAGAAGAATCTGATCGCAGCCGACGCCGAAATGGCGGTCAGCCAGATAGACCAGTTGTTCCGGGCTCAGGGAAACCTGTTGGCGCACGCCGTCGAGGACAACGAAATCGTTGCCCAGACCATGCATCTTGGAGAATTTGAGTTTCACGTGCCGCTCCGCTGAAAGACTCTGAAAATCATAGCAGAGACAGCACGTTGCCCAAAATTCTTAAAGTTTCTTCTCCATCACGTAATCGTCCATGACGTAGCCGCGGCCGATATCATCGACCATCACTTCGCGGACGACGAAACCATACTTCTTGTACGAGTTGATGGCATTCACGTTGCGCTTGTTCACCTGCAGGATCACACAGGGGTAGCCTGCTTTTTTGGCCCGCTCGGCGACGTTGGCAATCAACTGCCCGCCAACACCACGGCGCTGGACGTCCGGGTGGATGTAGAGCTTGTCCAGCTTGAACTCGCCCTTGTAGATTTCACTGAAGGCAAAGCCGACCCGCCGACCGTCGTGAAAGGCCTGGTCCAGCCATTTGTGGAGATCTTCGAGATCGTCATACAGGCGCTCATGCCCGTAGCGCTGCTCGAGCATGAAATCGATCTGTTCCTGAGTGATGATGCCGGGATAGGTCGCTTGCCAGATTTCGCGGGCCAGGGCGGCGATGGCCGGCACATCGGGCGGCGTCACGGGACGAATTTCGACGTTCAGGTTGCTGTTCATTTATAAAACCTCTGTTCTCCGGGTGGCCGGGTCTTGAAGCGCTTGTGCAACCAGAAATACTGCTCCGGCATGCGCAGCACCTGGCTTTCGATAAACTGGTTCATGTATTCCGTATCGGCTTCCACGCTCTCGCCGGGGAAGTTCTCCCAGGGCGGCATCACCTCGATGTCGTAGCCGTCAGGAGACTGCCGGCAAATCACCGGCACGACACGGGCACCGGTGAGCCGGACCAGGCGGGACAGCGCAGGGATGGTTGCTGCCTTTACACCGAAAAAAGGCACGAAAATCGACTCGTTCGGCCCAAAATCCATGTCCGGCAGGTAGTAGAACGGGTGGCCATCCTTCAGCGCCTTGACGATCTTGCGCATCCCGTCCTGGCGGGATAACAGGACCGCCTTGTTGAAACGCATCCGTCCGTCATAGAGAAGCTTGTTCAGAACGGGATTCTTCTGCATGGAAAAGACGCTGCAGCCGACAACATGCATCGACACCACGGTCCCACCGGCATCGAGGCCGACAAAATGCGGCGTCAGCAGGATGACCGGGCGTCCCTGTGGATCGGTCAGGTGTTCCGTTCCGTGTATGCGAATGATGCGCTCCAGCCGCTCCTTCGAGGCCCACCAACCCAGCGTGCGATCCAGCACGGCCTGGGCGAAGGCGACGAAATGCCGCTTGGCAATGTCTTCGCGCTCGGCTTCGGTTTTATCCGGGAAACAAAGGCGCAGATTGATCAAGGCAACCTTGCGCCGCTCGCGCCCCAAGGCATAGAGCAGTCGCCCCAAACCCCGGCCGAGCGCCCGCAAAACCGGCAAGGGCAACCAGTGCAACAACCACAGGAAGCCAACAAGAAGGTAGGTGAAAAAGACTTTCAAGGATCACTCCACCGGCGGCGCTTCCGCGCCCCCCGGTCGCTTGTAGCGGTTATAGCCCCAGAGGTACTGGGTCGGACACTGGCGAATCAGGGTTTCGATCTCATGGTTGATCTGCTGCGCCCGCTCAATAGTCGAACCTGCCAGGGGGCTGGTCGGCTGCGAAAAATGAATGCGGAAACCGCGCCCTCCCGGCAAACGCTCCCCCCAGGTGAGCAAGGAAACGGCATTGGTCTCGGTCAGTCGCGCCGCCAGCGTCATGGTATAGGCGTAGCGGCCAAAAAATTTCAGCCAGACACCCTCGCCGGTCTTGGGGGCCTGATCCGGCAGCATGCCCACCATCTCGCCTTTCTTCAGTGCCTTGATCAGCGCGCGCACACCAGACAGGTCAGCCGGCGCCAGGTGCAGATGCTGGCGCTTGCGCCCCATCAGGATCAGTTCGTTGGCAGCGGCCGATTTGGGCTCACGGTACAAGACCGTGATATCGCCGAAGGATGACAGGTACTGGGCGGTGATTTCGAAACAGCCGAGGTGCGGCGTCAGGAAGACAATGCCCTTGCCGGCGGCGCGTGCTGCTTCGACATGCTCCCAGCCGACGACCTCGGCGACGAGCGGCACAGCCTCTTCCAGCGGCCGCATCCAGATCCGCGCCAGTTCGACCATCTGCTTGCCGGTTTCTGCGGCGACGGCGCCGCGAATGGAGGCATCGATACCGGCCTGCGCCAGGTTGTCCCGCACGTGGCGACGATAGGTCGGCGACAGCCAGTAGATCAACCGGCCAAGCACCCCGCCAAGGGCATGCAATACGCACAACGGGAGCTGGGAAAGAAGGCGAAAGAGAAAAACCATGAGGCCCCGGGGGTTGAATCCCCCTGAGAAAAGGTTACCATTATCTAATCGCCGAGTTAAACAGACAACTTGCGGGGCGATTCACAAATTCTGCTAAAGCGTCGCCTGCTCGTGGTCCAAAGCTGGTAACGCCGGATCAAAGGACCACTGGAGCACCAATTGAGCGATTACCTCTTCACCTCGGAATCTGTCGGCGAAGGCCATCCCGACAAGGTTGCCGACCAGATCTCCGATGCCATCCTCGACGCCATCCTGTCCCAGGACAAGCATTCCCGCGTCGCTGCCGAAACCCTGTGCAATACTGGCTTGGTCGTGTTGGCAGGTGAAATCACCACGTCCGCCAACGTCGATTACATCCAGATCGCCCGCGACACCATCAAGCGCATCGGCTACGACAACACCGATTACGGCATCGACTACAAGGGCTGCGCCGTGCTCGTCGCCTATGACAAGCAGAGCCCGGACATCGCCCAGGGCGTGAATGCCGCCTACGACGACAACCTCGGCCAAGGCGCCGGCGACCAGGGCTTGATGTTCGGCTACGCCTGCGACGAGACCCCGTCGCTGATGCCGCTGCCGATCTACCTGTCGCACCGCCTTGTCGAGCGCCAGGCCATGCTGCGCAAGGACGGCCGCCTGCCGTGGGCCCGCCCGGACGCCAAGTCGCAGGTCACCATCCGCTATGTAGACGGCAAGCCGCACTCGATCGATACCGTCGTGCTGTCCACCCAGCATTCGCCGGACATCAGCCTGGAAGACCTGCGCGAAGCGACCATCGAACAGATCATCAAGCCGGTGCTGCCGAAGGAACTGATCAAGGGCGACATCAAGTTCCTGGTCAACCCAACCGGCCGCTTCGTCGTCGGCGGCCCGCAGGGCGACTGCGGCCTGACCGGCCGCAAGATCATCGTCGACACCTACGGCGGTGCCGCGCCGCACGGCGGCGGCGCCTTCTCCGGCAAGGATCCGTCCAAGGTCGACCGCTCCGCCGCCTACGCCACACGCTACGTGGCCAAGAACATCGTCGCCGCCGGCCTCGCCTCGCGCTGTCTGGTGCAGGTCTCATACGCCATCGGCGTCGCCGAGCCGACCTCGATCATGGTCGAGACCTACGGTACCGGCAAGGTCAGCAATGAAACCCTGACCGCGCTGGTCCGCAAGCACTTCGACCTGCGCCCGAAAGGCATCGTCAACATGCTTGACCTGCTCCGCCCGATCTACCAGAAGACCGCCGCCTACGGCCACTTTGGCCGCGACGAGCCGGAATTCAGCTGGGAAGCGACCGACCGCGCCAACTTGCTCAAGTCGGATGCTGGCCTGTAATAAGCAGACTCAGTGAAGATTTGCGAAAAGGGAGCCAAATGCGCTCCCTTTTTCGTTAAAATCAGCAAATATGTTGAAGAAAATCCCCGTCGAAAAACTGACGCTGGGCATGCACCTGCAAGCCTTCTGCGGCGCTTGGCTGGATCACCCATTCTGGCGGACCAAATTTGTCCTGACCGACCCGAACGATCTGCTCCTCATTGCGGAAAGCCCGATCAGAGAGGTTTGGATCGACATTTCCAAAGGCAGCGACGTGGACATTGCTGCCGGCGAGATCGTCGTCGAAGTGGTGAGTGCGACAGATATCCCACCTGAACAACCCGCAGCCCAGGAAAAGGCGTCGTTCACCGATGAGGTCAAACGCGCCACGAAAATTGTCGCCAAGGGCAAGGAAGCCGTTGTTTCCATGTTCCAGGAAGCGCGCATGGGCAAGGCCATCGAGGCCGAAGCAGCGGCGCCACTGGTCGAGGAAATTTCGAATTCCGTGATGAGGAACCCGGGGGCACTGATCAGCCTGGCTCGACTGAAGACTGCTGACGACTATACCTTCATGCATTCCGTGGCCGTTTGCGCGCTGATGATTGCGCTGGCCCGCCAGCTTGATCTCGACGAACAACAGGTCCGCGAGGCAGGCATGGCCGGCCTCTTGCACGACCTGGGCAAGGCGATGATTCCGCTTGAGGTGCTCAACAAGCCGGGCAAGCTGACCGACGAGGAATTTGCGCTGGTCAAGACCCACCCCGAAGAAGGTTACAAGCTGCTGCTGGAAGGCAGCGGCGTCAGCGAGGTGACCAAGGATGTCTGCCTCCACCACCACGAGAAGATCGATGGCAGCGGTTATCCCAAGGGCCTGACCGGTGAGACGATGAGCCTGTTCGCCAAAATGGGGGCCGTCTGCGATGTTTACGACGCCGTCACCTCCAACCGCCCCTACAAGGCCGGCTGGGACCCGGCCGAGTCGATCAAGCGCATGGCCGAATGGACCGGCCATTTCGACCCGATGGTCTTCCAGGCTTTCGTCAAGAGTCTGGGCATCTACCCGATCGGCTCGCTGGTCAAACTGGCCTCCGGGAAATTGGGCGTCGTCATTGAGCAGGGCGAACAATCCCTGCTCAAGCCGAAGGTGAAGATTTTCTTCTCGACCAAGTCGCAGGCCTATATCAAGCCGGAAGTCATCGATTTGGCACGCAGCGCAGAGAAAATTGCCGGTCGCGAAGATGCCGCCAAGTGGGGTATCAAGGATATCGACCAATACTGGGCCGGCGACAAAGGCTGAAACTCAGCCAAAAAACGGTTTATAATCCGAAACCTACCGAGGGGCGCTGCAGGAGCGCGGTGATCACATCGCTCCCAGGCTCGGTTTAAAACGGCGCTCACTGATCAACCCTGCCGGGCGCAGGGGGCCGCCGGTGAGCATCAACGCCGTTATTCCCCTCCCCGTCACAGTTATTTAGGAGCTTACTGTGGCTGAATTCAAAGATTACGTTATCGCTGACCTCTCCCTTGCCGACTGGGGTCGCAAGGAAATCAACATCGCCGAAGGCGAAATGCCGGGCCTGATGGCCATCCGCGAGGAATTCGCGAAGACCCAGCCGCTCAAGGGCGCGCGCATCACCGGTTCGCTGCACATGACCATACAGACCGCCGTGCTGATCGAGACGCTGACCGCGCTCGGCGCCGAAGTCCGCTGGGCCTCGTGCAACATCTTCTCGACCCAGGACCACGCTGCCGCTGCCATCGCCGCACAAGGTATCCCGGTCTTCGCCGTCAAGGGCGAAACCCTGGTCGATTACTGGGACTACACCCACCGCATCTTCGAATGGCCAAATGAAAACGGCGCGGCGGTCTACTCGAACATGATTCTCGACGACGGCGGCGATGCCACCCTGCTGCTGCACCTCGGCGCCCGTGCCGAGAAGGATCTGTCGGTTATCTCCAAGCCGGGCTCGGAAGAGGAAACCATCCTCTTCGCCGCCATCAAGGCCAAGCTGGCCGTCGATCCGACCTGGTACTCCGTGCGCCTGGCCCAGATCAAGGGCGTCACCGAGGAAACCACCACCGGCGTGCATCGCCTGTACCAGATGCATCAGCGCGGCGAACTGAAGTTCCCGGGCATCAACGTCAATGACTCGGTGACCAAGTCCAAGTTCGACAACCTGTATGGCTGCCGCGAGTCGCTGGTCGACGGTATCAAGCGCGCCACCGACGTCATGGTCGCCGGCAAGATTGCCGTCATCTGCGGCTACGGCGATGTGGGCAAAGGCTCGGCCCAGGCCATGCGCGCCCTGTCCGCCCAAGTGTGGGTCACCGAAATCGACCCGATCTGCGCCCTGCAGGCCGCCATGGAAGGCTATCGCGTCGTCACCATGGAATACGCCGCCGACAAGGCCGACATCTTCGTCACCACGACCGGCAACTTCCACGTCATCACCCATGACCACATGGTGAAGATGAAGAACAACGCCATCGTCTGCAACATCGGTCACTTCGACAACGAAATCGATGTCGCCTCGCTGGAAAAGTACCAGTGGGAAGAGATCAAGCCGCAGGTCGACCACGTCATCTTCCCGGATGGCCGTCGCATCATCCTGCTCGCCAAGGGCCGCCTGGTGAACCTCGGCTGCGGCACGGGCCATCCGTCCTACGTGATGTCCTCGTCCTTCGCCAACCAGACCATCGCCCAGATCGAACTGTGGACCGAAGCGCAGAAGGGTTCCAACAAGTACCCGGTCGGCGTGTACACCCTGCCCAAGCACCTCGATGAAAAGGTCGCCCGCCTGCAACTGAAGACGCTCAACGCCCAGCTCACCGAGCTGACCGATGAGCAGGCCGCCTACATCAACGTGCCGAAGGAAGGTCCGTACAAGGCTGACCACTACCGCTACTAAGCGAAGCCATGCTGAACCTGCTCGCTGTCTGGATTGTCAATGCGCTGGCCCTGCTGGCGTTGCCGTATGTCGTGCCGACCATCCAGATAGCCGGGTTCGGCACCGCGCTGCTGGTTGCCGTCGTGCTGGGCCTGATCAACACGCTGCTCAGGCCCTTACTGGTGCTGCTAACCTTGCCTGTCACGCTGCTGACGCTGGGCTTGTTTATCTTCGTCATCAACGCCTTGCTGTTCATGCTGGCCGGCAATCTGGTTGAAGGCTTCCATGTCGGCGGCTTCTGGTCGGCGCTGTTTGGCTCAATCGGCTACAGCCTGATTTCCTGGTTGTTGAGCGCGATTTTGCTGCGCAAGAACTGAGGCGCAGGGATGAGCATGAACTCCTTCCACGCCCGGCAGAAAAAGCCGCGGCCGCCGCGCGAACCGTCGTACGAGCGGCCGGCCGGCGTGTCGCGGGCAGATGCCTTGCTCGTCGCCCAAGGACTCGCCCCTTCCCGCACAGCAGCCCAGGCGCTGATCAAGGAAGGTCGGGTCAGTTGGGCGGGTGGTCCGATCAGCAAGCCGGCGATGGATTTACCGAACGACACGCCGCTGATCGTCGCCGCCGACCCCGATGCCTATTTTGTCTCGCGCGGTGGTCAGAAACTGGCCGGCGCGCTGACGCAGACCGGGATTACCGTTAGCGGCAAGCGCTGTCTCGATGTCGGCCAATCGACCGGCGGCTTCACCGACTGCCTGCTGCAACACGGCGCCCGGCATGTCGTCGGCGTCGATGTCGGCCACGACCAGTTGCACGCCAAATTGCGCGCCGACCCCGCAGTCACCGCCATCGAAGGCGTCAACTGCCGCGCCCTGAGCGCCGCCAATCTCGGCCAGGCTTTTCCGGAAAACGGCTTCGACCTGATCGTCGGCGATGTTTCCTTCATTTCGCTGACCCTGATCCTGCCGCAACTGCCCGCCTTGCTCGCCACGCACGGTGACATGCTGCTCCTGGTCAAGCCACAATTTGAAGTCGGCCCCGCCAACATCGGCAAAGGCGGCATCGTCCGCGATAGCGCGCTCTACATCGATGTCGAGCGCAAGCTGCGCGACTGTGCCCGTATCCTTGGCCTCACCGTTCGTGGTTGGCTGGACAGCCCGATTGCCGGCGGTGACGGCAACCGCGAATTCTTCATCTGGTTGAACAAATGAATACAGATATTTCCATCGAGTTTTTCCCGCCGCAAACGCCAGAAGGCGTCGACAAGCTGCGCACCGTCCGCGCCGAGTTGGCCAAGCTGAAGCCTGAGTTCTTCTCGGTTACCTATGGCGCCGGCGGCTCCACCCGGGAACGTACCTTCGCCGTGGTCAAGGAAATCGCCGCCGAAGGCTTCGACGCCGCCCCCCATCTGTCATGCATCGGATCGACGCGCGAATCGATCCGCGAAATCCTTGCCGAATACAAGGCCGCCGGGATCAAGCGCACCGTCGCCCTGCGCGGCGACCTGCCCTCTGGCATGGCCGAGGCTGGCGAATTCCGCTACGCCAACGAACTGGTCGAGTTCATTCGCGCCGAAACCGGCGACTGGTTCAGCATCGAGGTCGCCGCCTACCCGGAATGGCACCCGCAGGCGCGCAGCCCGAAGGACGACCTCGACGCCTTCGTACGTAAGGTCAAGGCTGGCGCCAATTCAGCCATCACCCAGTATTTCTACAATGCCGACGCCTATTTCAGCTTCGTCGACGAGGCCCAGGCACAGGGCGTGGATGTGCCCATCGTTCCCGGCATCATGCCCATCGTCGGTTTCACCAAGCTGGCCCGCTTCTCCGATGCCTGCGGCGCTGAAATCCCGCGCTGGATGCGCAAAAAATTCGAGAGCTTCGGCGACGACACCGCCTCCATCCGCGCCTTCGGCCTCGATGTGGTCACCGAACTGTGTGAGCGCCTGCTCAAGGGCGGCGCCCCCGGTCTGCATTTCTACTGTATGAACACCTCGGCGCTGACCACGGAAATCTGCCGCCGTCTCGGCTGATCCGGGCGACAGCCCGAACAAGCCCGCGCCTTGCCCGCGGGCTTTTTTGTGTCCGCCAAGATCAGGCGGCCTGCGTCACGATCACGTTCTGCGCTGGCATCGGTGCCGGGAATCCGGCCTCGGCCAGTGCCTCGCGGATCGTTCGGTTGGTATCGAAATAGACCTGCCAGTAATGATCGTTGTGGCAGTACGGACGCACCGCCAGCACCGGCCCGACCAGCGTGAAGTCGAGAATCTCGACATCGACCTTCGGCTCGGCGAGCACATTGGGAATGGCGGCAATCCTGTCGCGCAGCAGGGCCATCGCGGCTTGATGATCGGCGCCCCCGGCCAACTGGCACTTCAGGTCCACCCGTCGGAACGGGTTGTGGGTGAAGTTCTGGATGTTGTCGCCGAAAATCTTGTTGTTGCCGACTACGGTTGATACGTTGTCCGGTGTATTGATGGTCGTCGCGAACAAGCCGATTTCGGTCACCGTACCTGTTATGCCGGCCACGGTAACGAAGTCGCCGACCTTGAAGGGCCGCAGCACGATCAGGAAAGCTCCGGCCGCGAAATTGGCCAGCAGCCCCGCCCAAGCAGCCCCGATAGCGATACCTGCACCGGCGATCAAGGCCGCGAAGGTCGTGGTCTGGATACCGAAGTAGCCGAGAATGCCGATCACCAGCAGCACGTTCAGCGTCACGGTGACAATGGAACCAACATAACGCAGGACTGTCGGATCGACCTTCTGTTTCTCAAGAGCCGCACGCACCATGCCAACCGCAACACCGATCAACCAACGGCCGATCACCCAGAAAACAATAGCGGCGAGTATCTTGACGCCGATATCGGTGGCTGTCGCTACGATCAGATCCTGATAGCGGGAAATATCCTGTTCGGTCATTGCTGCTCTCCTTCCAAACTCAAAATGAGTACAGAAGATTCTAGTTGGGCCGGTAACGAAAAATATGCCCTTGCACATATCTTCACAAAACTCCGCTTTGCCGTTGACGCACCCCCGGGGGGTCTATATAATTCGCGCTCCCTAGGCGGGTCGGTAGCTCAGTCGGTAGAGCAGCGGACTTTTAATCCGTTGGTCGCGAGTTCGAATCTCGCCCGACCCACCAGTCACTTAAGGGAAATTCTGGGTCGTTAGCTCAGTTGGTAGAGCAGCGGACTCTTAATCCGTAGGTCCACAGTTCGAATCTGTGACGACCCACCAGAATCAAAAGCTCTAAGCCTCGGCCTGGCGCCGGGGCTTTTTGCTTCAACAGTACGATTCATCGTAACGAATCGACCACCGGACGCGGGGTGGAGCAGTTGGCAGCTCGTCG
>CAMKYP010000088.1 GCA_946477505.1 uncultured Dechloromonas sp.
GCGAAAGCTGCGTGTGGAAATGTACCGAGTTTTTATTAGTGCTTCAAGCTGGCAGAGAAAACTGCCTTGGTCTTTTCGGAAAACTGGAACTCGTTGAAGGCACGATCGATCTCGGCACCGTTACGGCCTTCGGAATGATCCTCGAAGCAGATACCGATGGTCTTGCCGTTGGCAGCAAGAGTCTGGAAGGCGAAACGCCAGCGCTGTGCTTCAGCCAGCCGCTCGCGCAGCTCGGCTTCGTTGGAAATCGTGATACCGGCTTTCTTCAGGGAATCCAGGAATTGTTCGAAGGATTCGTTGCTCAGACTGCCCATTTGACTATCTCCGTAGGGTTGCGGTGTTTGATCACCATGTGCCAAATAACGACGCAATTTCGATTCGGTTGACACAAAAGTTAGTGCTTTCGAAATGCGATAATCACGCCTATGAAAAAGCAGAACGCTCCCGCAGAAATCCCGGAAATCCGCCCCGGCCAATCCATTGATTTGCTGAAGGAATTACACATCCTGACGCGCGACGGCAAACTCAACCAGGACACGCGCCGCAAGCTGAAACAGGTTTATCACCTCTATCAATTCATCGAGCCGCTGCTCGAAAATGCGGAAACGCTGGTCGATCACGGTGCGGGAAAATCCTATCTCGGGTTCATCCTGTATGACCTCTATTTCAAGGAACGTGCCAGCGGCGAGATCGTCGGCATCGAAACGCGTGCCGAACTGGTCGACAAATCCCGCGAATTGGCCGCCCGGCTTGGCTTTCCGCGCATGCGCTTCATCGCCTGCACAGTGGAGGATTCGCTGTCGTCGACCGACCTACCGACCACCGTCGATGTCGTCACCGCGCTACACGCCTGCAACACGGCAACCGACGACGCCATCCGTTTTGCCCTAACCCGCAATGCACGCCATATCGTCCTCGTGCCTTGCTGCCAGGCCGAAGTGGCCGCTGCGATGCGTGCAAAAAAGAACGACTCACTGGGCAAAACGCCGCTGTCCGAACTTTGGCGACACCCCATCCACACGCGCGAACTCGGCAGCCACCTGACCAATGTGCTGCGCAGCCTGTTGCTCGAGTCGCACGGCTACGACGTGACTGTCACCGAACTGGTCGGCTGGGAGCATTCGATGAAGAACGAACTGATCATCGCCAGCAAGCGCAAGCACCCTCGCAAGAATGCTCGCGAGCGGGCCGAAGCCATCCTGCGCGAGTTCAATATCGAAGAACTCGCCCCGCGTTTTACGTACTAAGGCCCCATGACCAGAACCCAACACCCGCTCGAACTCCTCGCACCGGCCAAGAATGCCGATTTCGGCATCGAAGCCATCAAGCACGGCGCCGATGCCGTCTATATCGGCGGTCCAGCCTTTGGCGCCCGCTACGGCGCCGGCAACGATGTCGCCGATATCAAACGCCTGTGCGACTTTGCCCACCGCTACCGTGCAAAGGTCTTCGTTGCGCTCAATACCATCCTGCACGACTCGGAACTCGAGGACAGCCGCCAACTGGCTTGGCAGCTCTACGAAGCCGGCGCCGACGCGCTGATCATCCAGGACATGGGCCTGCTGGAAATGGACCTGCCTCCCATCCAGTTGCACGCCAGCACGCAAACCGACATCCGCAACCCCGAGAAAGCCAAATTCCTGGAGGACGCCGGCTTTTCGCAGATCGTCCTGGCCCGCGAGTGCACGTTAAAGGAAATTGCGAATATTGCGTCACAAACCGTTGTTCAATTGGAATATTTTGTTCACGGCGCGCTTTGTGTCGCCTATTCCGGACAATGCTTCATCAGCCACGCGCATACCGGACGCAGCGCCAATCGCGGCGAGTGCTCTCAGGCTTGCCGCCTGCCCTACACGCTGGTCGACGAGAAGGGCAAGGTGATCACCGAGGATCAGCACCTGCTGTCGATGAAGGACAACAACCAGACGGATAACCTGCTCGCCCTGGTCGAAGCCGGGGTCAGTTCGTTCAAGATCGAGGGACGGCTCAAGGATCTTTCCTACGTCAAGAACATCACCGCGCACTATCGCCAGCTGCTCGACGACATCATCGCCGCCCATCCGCAATACACCCGCGCCTCCAGCGGCCATAGCACCTTTACTTTCGCGCCGCAGCCGGACAAGACCTTCAACCGCGGCTACACGGACTACTTCGCTGGCGGCCGCCAGGACGATATCGGTGCCTTCGACACGCCGGCCTTCGTTGGCGAACTGATTGGCGAAGTCACCGAGATCGGCGATGGCTGGATCGTGGTCAATAGCGCACAGACCTTCCACAATGGTGACGGCGTCTGCTTCCACGATGCCAATGGCGATGTAATGGGCATGCGCATCAACCGCGCCGAGGGCGACAAATTGTTCCCGGCCGACATGCCCGAGGAACTGACCGAAGGCGCCACACTGTTCCGCAATCGCGACCAGGCATTCGAACGGGCGCTGGAGAAGGATTCAGCCGACCGTCGCGTGTCGGTCAAGCCGGTGCTGTCGGAAACCGACGCCGCCTTCGTGCTGACCCTGACCGATGAGGACGGCATCACGGCCAGCGCCGAGCTGCAACGTAGCGACAAGATCGGCAGCGAACTGGCCCAGAACCCCGAACAGGCCTTGGCCAAGCTGCAGGAAAACCTCGGCAAGTTCGGCAACACGATGTTCCGCGCCGAGCCGGCCGAGCTGAACCTGACGCAGGCCTGGTTCCTGCCGATCGGCGCCGTCAATGCACTGCGCCGCGAAGCGACCGAGAAACTCGAAGCCGCGCGCATCGCCAGCCACCCACGACCGCCGCGCGCGGCACCGGCCGACGACCCGGTGCCCTACCCGCAGGAAGAATTGACCTACCTGGGCAACGTCTTCAATGCCAAGGCGCGCCAGTTCTACGAGAAGCACGGCGTAAAGCTGATCGAGGAAGCCTACGAGGCCGGCAACGAAAAAGGCATGGTGTCGCTGATGATCACCCGCCACTGCCTGCGCTACAGCTTCAACCTCTGCCCGAAGGAAGTGAAGCACCTGAAGCCTGACCCGATGACGCTGATGAACGGCAGCGAGAAGCTGATCCTCAAGTTCGACTGCAAGGCGTGTGAAATGCACGTCATCGGCAAGATGAAAAAAGGCGTCAAGCTCAACCTCGGAACCGTTCGCCAGGCATCTTGCGGCTGAATCTGCTCAGGTCGGCTTGCGCAGCAGGTCGACCCGCTGTGGATTCAGGAACGTGGCTCCCTCGGCTGCCATATAGGAGTCGAACTTCTCGCGCACCTGCCGGTACAACTCGGGCGACAGTTGGTGGTTCGTGTGGGTGACGCGGATCATACGGCTGTCGAACTGCTCGAAACCCTCGAAATAGCTGCGGGTATTGAAGAACAACTCCTTCTCCAAGCGCAGCTTGCCACCTTCCACTGCCCGGCACAGTGTGGCAAAAGCCGCCTCGCGCACAACCTGCTCGTCGTGGAAAAGCTTGAACACTTCGTTCAGATCACCGGCGTAGACCGGTTCCGAAATCCAGGCCAGGCCTCCCGGCTTGAGCACGCGGGCGATTTCGCTCAGCGCCTGATCCATGAGCGCGACAGGCACATGGTGCAGCGACTTGAACATCAGGACGATATCGACGCTATTGTCGTCGGCCGGGATAGCCTCGGCACCACCATGACGAAAACTCACCGTGGGTAGATCGGTTGTTTCCAGATTGCGGGCATGCTGGATGGCATCGACCTCCAGCGCCACGATTGCGCGTGGTCGGCCAGTCTCCGCCAGCAAGCGGGTTTTTTCGGCCCGGCCACACCCCAACTCGAGAACTTTGGCGCCATCGAAAGGGAGCTCGTCGAGCATCAGCCGGATTTCATTGACCAAGGATGTCTGGGCGGGATCGGCGATTTTCATGAGGCTTCCGGATGAGAGGATCGAACCGGAATATTAACGGACGATGATCCTTGAACCCCCTCCTTTTTCGTGGCGACAAGCCAGCCGTATGCTTGCGTTATAGTTTCGCTGTTATTCCCGAATAGCGCCTGCGCTGCCTCTCTCTTCATCATCATGAAACCGCTACCCTGCCCCTCCTGTCGCCAAACCATGACCAAGCACCGCTTCGAGCGGATGCACCATGGCGAGGTGGCGATCGATCTGTGCTTCCCCTGTCAGGCTATCTGGTTCGACGAATTCGAGAGCGTGCAGCTGACGCCAGGCGGCATTGTCGAACTGTTCAAACTGATCCACCAGCACCGCGACGATTTGCGTCTACCGCTGGGCAACCCGCTGAACTGTCCGCGTTGCGACGACAAGCTGCTGCACGGCCTCGACGTCGCCAAGCACGGCGGCAAGTTCAACTACCACCGTTGCCTGCAGAAACACGGGCGTTTCACGACCTTCGCCCAGTTCATGATCGAGAAAGGCTTTGTCCGTCAACTCTCGCCAACCGAGGTGACCCAGCTATCGGCCAAGGTGGGCATCGTGCGCTGTACCGGTTGCGGCGCCCCGGTTGATATTCGCAAGGACCACGCCTGCACACATTGCCGGGCCCCGATTGCCATTCTCGACGCCGATGCTGTCGAAAAGGCGCTGGCGCGCTTCCAACATGCCGAAACGCGGCGCACGACGCGCGACGTCGAAGCCCTGGGCGATGCCATCGTGATGCGAGAGCGGGCCGCGTCGTACCAGCGGAGGCAGCAAGCCGAAATTGAGCCCGAGCTGATCGATGTCATCGATCTGGTATCGGCCGGTTTCGAACTGGTCTGGCAGGTGATTCGGCGCTGAACTGGAAAAACGCGCCGATGGCGACGGCGCCTTTTTCCGGGTGCGCGGCGAAGCCTCGGTGTTGCAGGAACTGAACGCGAAATTCCCGCCGGGGTGACGGCTGCCGCCTGCCAGCGCCCTATGCTGCTTCGGGCGCCTGCAAGATTTTCGGTTTCAGTTCGACATGCCCTTCGTCGCCCCCCAGCCAGACGATACCGTCCTGAATGGTGCACTGCAGACGCATCGTGCGCTGAGCCAAACCGGCCAGCGCCTGCCCTTCCTCCACCGACAGCGCCAGCACGCTCAGGTTTTTCTGGGCGGAGACCTTGCCGGACGTTTGCTGCCACCAGACCTCGGCAGAGCGGCCGCCGTAGCTGAGCACGACAACGTGGCGCGAACGGTTGCAGGCACGGCGAATATCCTTTTCGTCAGGCAACCCGACGTCGATCCAGCGTTCGATACTGCCTGTGGCGTCGAGATCCTGCAGGTCAGCCTCGTCCTCGGCCGACAGCCCGCGACCGAAAGCCAGCGTCTCCGAGGCATTCAGCGCAAAGGCCAGCAGACGGACCATCATCCGCTCGTCGGTTTCCGACGGATGGCGGGCCAGGGTCAGGGAATAATCGCCAAAGTGCGAGCGGTCGAGGTCGGCCAACTGGAGTTCGGCCTTGAAAATAGTTGCAGAGCGCGCCATGCCAGCCCCGGAAAAAGGGCGGATTATCCCACGAGCCGGGAACCTGGCAGGCAGAAACGACTCAATGGGAAAAGGATGGAAACCGGTACAATCAGCGTTTCCTGATAAAAAGGCATTGCCATGCGCCTGTCGATTCTTGCCTGCCTGCTCGCTTTCAGCACGATTGCCCGCGCCGAGGTGATCGACATCGACAATGCCCAACTCGAACAATTGAGCCGTAGCGGGGTACCGGTCATCGACATTCGCCTGCAGAGCGAATGGGAGGAAACCGGCATCGTGGCCGGCAGCAAACTCCTCACCTTCTTCGACGACAAGGGACGCTACGACGCGGCAGCCTGGCTGGAAAAGGTCAAACCCATCGCCAAGCCCAACGAGCCGGTCATCGTGATCTGCCGCAGCGGCAACCGTACCAAGCCTGTAAGCCAACTCCTGTCGCAGCAGGCCGGCTACACCACCGTCTACAACGTAAAGCACGGGATCAAGGGCTGGATCGGGGCCGGTGGCCCGGTTTTGCCGGCTGCGCCGACGATTGCCTCATGCAAGACGGAAAAGACCTGCTAGCCCACGCGGTCGAACGCAAGCGCTGCGCCAGTTGCCAACGCTGGAGCGGTCTGCGCTACCACGGACAGACACCGGATATCGTGCTCATCGAATCCGAAACCAGCACCGGACTCTGCCAGGGCGGCCCCTGGAATGGCTCGGAGCGCCGCGCACGTTCCGCCTGTGGTCATTGGCAATGCTGGCTGCCGACCGCCGCCACCGCCATAACGCCCGCTTGACGGGTACCCAGTGCTTTCGACCGGCCCTGCTACCGCCCGGGTTCACGTCCCCGGTCAGCAGCCAGCCATTTCTGCAAAATTTCGTAGAAATATTCCGGATCGACCGGCTTGGTCAGGAAATCGTTCATGCCCGCTTCCAGGCATTGCGCGCGGTCTTCGGCAAAGGCATTGGCGGTCATCGCAATGATGGGCACCTTTCCGCCCCGCTCACGAATCGCGATCGCTGCCTCCACCCCGCTCATATTCGGCATCTGCATGTCCATCAGGATCGCAGCGTAAGCATGCTTGCCAGCCATGTCGACAGCCTGCCGGCCGTCTTCGGCAATGTCCACGCAAATTCCCGCCTCTTCAAGGAGAATTCTGGCGACTTCCTGATTGATCGGTTCGTCCTCGACAAGCAACACCGAGGAGCCTGAGCAATCGCGGCGCAGATGCTCGAGGGCCGGCGTTTCGTCGCCATCCCTCTTCTCCATCACCTGGCTACCTTTGGGGAAACGGACTGCGAACTGGAATACGCTGCCTTTCCCGCACGTACTCTCAACCTTGATCTGCCCTCCCA
Source organism: uncultured Dechloromonas sp. (assembly GCA_946477505.1). Classification (GTDB taxonomy): domain Bacteria; phylum Pseudomonadota; class Gammaproteobacteria; order Burkholderiales; family Rhodocyclaceae; genus Azonexus. The sequence continues at coordinate 6,748 of CAMKYP010000088.1, forward strand.
TCAGATTGACCAGATGCTGGCTGATCGCAAGCCCCAGCCCGGTACCGCCATAGAGCCTCGTCATCGAGCTGTCTGCCTGCTCGAATGCCGAGAACAGCCGCCCCATATCCGCCTCGGAGATGCCGATCCCGGTATCCCGGACGGCAAAAAGCAACAGCATGTCGTCGGGTGTGTTGTCGAGGATGGCAACACTGATGGCGATCGATCCATGTTTGGTAAATTTGACGGCATTTCCGGAAAGATTGATCAACACCTGCCCCAACCTCAGGGGATCGCCCTGCAACACCTGATCGGTTAGCTCCGTCGGCAAATGGGTCAGCATCTCCAACCCCTTCGCCCGCGCCTTGTGGCCAACGAGACTGATCAGGTTCTCGAACACCGGAATCAGCTTGAAATCAACCCGTTCCAGGGTCATACGCCCGGCCTCGATCTTTGAAATATCGAGAATATCGCCAATCACCAGCAGCAGATGGTCAGCAGCGAGCTTTGCCTTGTCCAATTGCTCCTTGCCGACCGAATCGATCATATGCGACCTGGCGAGTGTGATCATGCCCATGATGCCGTTGAGGGGCGTGCGCAATTCGTGACTCATGTTGGTAAGGAAGGTGCTCTTGGCGCGGCTAGCCGATTCGGCGGCATCCTTGGCGCGAACCAATTCGGCCGTCCGCTCCTCGACCAGGAGCTCCAGATGATCCCTGTAGCGCTCCAGTTCCTCGCCGGCCGCTTTTTGCTCGGTAATGTCGTAGCAGAACCCGATATAGCCGATGAAATCGCCCCGACTGTTGAAGCGCGGACTCCCCAGATCGGTCAGCCAGCGATAACCGCCATCGGCATGACGCAAGCGATACTCCATCGCAAACGGCAACCGCTGGTCAAAGTGCGTGACATAGATATCCAGGCAGCGCTGGTAGTCCTCGGGGTGAACCCCCTCCGTCCAGCCATACCCGAGTTCCTGCTCGAATGTTCGGCCAGTAAAGCGCAACCACGGATCATTGAAGTAATCGCACAATTTTTCGGGCGTCGATGTCCAGATCAGCGCCGAACCGCTGTTGGCAAGGTTGCGAAAATGCTGTTCGCTCTCCCGCAAAGCCGCCTCGGCTGCCCGGCGCGCGGTGATGTCTTCGCCTGACGACAACGCACCGACGATTTCTCCCGATTCGTTACGCAACAGGACGCTACGCCAGGCAATCAGGATTTCCCTCCCCTGACTATCGACAATCCTGTTTTCATATTGCTCGAGCAAAACACCTTTGCCGGAGATCAGCTGAGCAAAGGCCAAGCGGGGTGCTGCCGAATCATCGTTCGCCAGGAAGTGCTCGAACCAGTCCATGCCGATCAGGTCCTCCGCCGGCAGGCCAAGCATCTGCATCCCCTTGCGGTTGATCATCGCGATCCGACCGTTCACGTCGAGGGCAAGAATCAGCACATCGACGACATCCAGGTAACGCTGAGCGTTATCACGCTCGTGCCGCAGCGCCTCGGTGCGTTCGCGAATTTTTTCCTCAAGCGATGCATGGGACCGCTGGATCGCTTCTGCCATCTGGTTGAATGCCGACGACAACTGATGGATTTCAGCAGTATCGCCAGAACTGACGTTCGTACGTACCGCCAATTCGCCGCCGCCGAAGCGATGGGCATCCGTCGCGAGCTGGGCGATGGGTGCGGCCATCCGCTGGGCCACTATCCGTACTAGAAGCAGAGCTCCAAGACTCAACAACAACCCGGCCATGCCCAGATTGATCGCCCCTCCCTTCAAACCCGCCAGCGCCTCCGCCTTGCTCTGGATCATCACCAGCGTGTTCCCTTGAGTGCCGCTGAGCGGCAGAAACCTGAACGCCGCCAGATAGTCGTTTCCATTCGCATCGGTAAGCGTCAGGCTGCCCTCAAACCCAGGGGCCACGCGGGAAAGCGCTTCGGCCAGCCCTGCGTGCCGGCTACCTTGAACGATAACGCTCCCCTGGCTATCGAGAATGATGGTTTCGCTGCCTTGCAGAGTCGAAACCGCTTCTCCGCTGCCGGAAGTAAAGTGGGCGGCATCAATAATGGCAACCATGATGCCGACCGGACTCCCCCAGGGCAACCCGTCGGTGTGCACGCCACGCACCTGGCGCATGATGATCAGATGGCTGCGCCCTTTCCAAATGACCTGATCGATCAACTCGACAATACCCACCTGGGCAACCGAGCGTGCGAGCTCTGGATCGAAGAAGGCTTCGCCCAGGCCCTTGCCGCTGCCGGAACCGACTATCTTCAGGCTGACCGGATCAATCGCGTACAGCTCGACGTAACGATCCGGATAGGCGCGCAGCAGCCGCTCGAACAACCGGCTCACATTTCCCTGGAGATTACTTGTGTCCTGCTCGAACTGCCGGGCAAGCACCAAACTCTCCGACAGCACCAGCATGTCTCCGCGCCGTTCGGTCAGTCTATTGACGAAGTTTCTTTGCGCATGATCCGCGGAAATTTCCAGCAGGCGACCGGCCTCGCTCAAACGCTGCGCACCGGCACCGTTCATGCCGAGCGAAGGCAACCCGAAATACCATAGGGCCATGATGGAGCCCATGACCACGATAAACAACGCGCCAAAATATCGTGTGATGCGTGCCGAGAAGGAGTGTTTCATCAAGACTCGCTCGTCACTCCGGATAATCGAAACGTCCCGTTTCGAAGAGGCGCGTATCGGCCAGGATGCTGACGAGATTATCGTTGCCCATGGCCGACTCGACATTGGCCCAACTCGCATCGGCCGGCAATTTACCTAATCCCTTCAGAAAATCGAACTCATTTTTCAAAGGCGGCTGGGCGCGCGGATTGACGATGATGCGTGGCGCCGAAGGAATATTCAACAGCTCCCGGCGAGTGATGGCGGCGATCTGTGCCAAGGAAATGTCGCTCTTCTTCCCGGAAAACGTCTCGGCGTCATCCTTCACCCACTGCGCTGCCTTTTCCTGATTGCGCTGGGAAAGCCTCAACCACTCGATAGCACGAACGTAGGCCGCGACCAAGGCGTTAACCGCTTGCGGCAAACGCTTGGCAACCTCGCGGGAAACCACGAAATAATCGCTACTGGAGCCGCGAAAAACAATACGATTGACCTCGCTGTTGGCCAGCGCAATGGATGGTGCCGGTTCCCAAGCAGCAAACGCCTCGATCTCGCCCCGCGCCAGCGCCGCCGGCATTTCATCAACACGCATCGGCACCAGCCTGACATCCTTTTCCGACAAACCGGCGGAAGACAAACCCTGCAACAAGGTCTGATGCGCACTGGAAGCCTCCACATAAGCAATACGCTTGCCGGCCAACGCACCGACCTGCGCCCCGCCGCGCGCAACGATCGCAGTCGGCGACTGTTTGACCAAGCCGACGATCAACACATTGCCGGCTGCTGCTGCAAGCAGGGTCGGCATGTCGCCCAGCAATGCGGCATCGAGACGACCGTCGGCCAATGCGGGCAACATGTCCGCCCCACGCTGGAAAGGATAAGTCAGCAAGGGATTGCCCATGCCTTTCAGCTTCTCGAGCAAAATCCCGTCGCGCCGCATGACCGAACTCAACACGCCGGAAGGCACCCCAAGCGGCTGTATGCCCACATCAATGGCCGGCGAATTCCGGTTCAGGCCATATCTGTCGACATAAGATCCGGTAGCCTGCGAACACGGCGAAAACAACACGACCATCACGATCGCGACAAACCGCCAGCCACTACCAAAAATAGCCATTCTTGCCCTCACTGTGATTTTTATCAGATTACAGCCATGCAAGGCATTGAACAAGTAACAACTTAATACCGGCGTCATTAAATCAGCCAATAAACGACGTATGCATGGAAATTTCGAAGCCCCTTGGCAAGTATGGCGGCCAGAAAAACAAAAAGCCCAACCAAATTGGCTGGGCTTTTTGCTTAATTCTTTGGCTCCCCGACCTGGGCTCGAACCAGGGACCTACGGATTAACAGTCCGGCGCTCTACCGACTGAGCTATCGGGGAATCGGTACAGTCGGCAATTGCTGCCGACAGGGCGCGCATTATATACAAAACTTTGGAGAAGTTGCAACGACAAGCATCTTCCCTGACAAATCCGTGAAAATTCAGGCCCCGTCTGGCTCGACGGACGCCGGTTTGGCAAGTTCCTCGGCCCGCCGGGCACGCAGGCTCGGCGTTTCCAGGCTGATCCGCCCCAGCGCACCGCTGCGGTAGTCGGTGAGCAGAATGCCGGAGGCCTTTTCGAGGTCGAGTTCGCCGCCCCGCCCCTTGATGATGCAGCCACGCTTCTTGGCCACGCCTTCGAGAACGGCCACGGCGTCCATGTCGTCAAGGCCGAATCCGTAGCGCGCCTTGAGCAGGGCCGGGTAGTGTTCGAGCAGGTAGCCGGCCAGCCAGGTGGCAACATCCTCGCCAATGTAGGCATTGACGCCCACGGCGTGGCTGGCGGCGAGCATCAGGCC
>CAMKYP010000089.1 GCA_946477505.1 uncultured Dechloromonas sp.
CGCCCGGGCGCATATCCGCCATTCCCAGGCGGTCCAGGCCGCCGCCGAAGCCGATCAGGTTGAGCAGGGCGCGGCGGACGACGGCCGGGCGGCGAACTGTGACCGGAGACAGACCGATTTCGGCATCCATGTCGCGGTAATTGGCGGTGGCCGGGATTTGCCCGGCGTCGAGGCAGGCCAGCAGGGCGGCCAGTTCGGCGATGCCGCTGGCGCCCAGCGTGTGACCGAGGGCTGGTTTCAGCGACAGCAGGGGCGGCATGGCCTCATCGGTGAATATCTGGCGCAGGGCATTGGCTTCGGCCAGATCGCTGCCCGGCGAGCCGGCGGCCTGCAGCTTGATCAGGTCGATGGCGGCCGGGCTGGTGCCGGCGGCGCGCAGGCAATCGGATATCATGTTGGCAATCGGCCCGCCTTCCGGATCGGGGCCGGTGGTCGAATAAGCATCCAGGCCGCTGGCGACGCCGGCGATCTTCCACGGGCCGGGTGCGGCGGACAGCCGGATGGCGGCAACGGCCTCGCCCAGCACCAGTCCGTCGCGGCCGGCGTCGAAAGGTTGGCACAGTGAGTGGGAGAGCAGTTCCATGGCGGCGAATCCGGCCAGCGTGCTGTCGTTGGCCAGTTCGATGCCGACCACGATGGCGTCGTCGATCAACCCGGCCGCGATCAAGGTGGCGGCCGCATCGATGGCCGAGAAACCGGACGTGCAGGCCGTCGAGAAACTGCTGCGTGGACCGGAGAGGGCCATCCAGTCGGCGATCTGTCGGCTGAACGAGGCACTGCCGATGGGCATGTCGAACGGGGCACCGCGTTGTTCGAAGTGCCCGATCTGGAAGGATGACGAGGCGACAAACAGTGGCGTATTCGGCGCGTACGGCCCGAGTTGCGCGCTGACGTGGCGTACCGCCTGCTCGGCGCGCAAGGACCAGTCGGGTTCGTCCAGCGGCAGGGCGAAATAGGGAAAGTGCCGCTCGCCCAGCGCGCGCTGGCCGGCCGTGCAGTCGCCTGCCCACAGCGCTTGACCCACAGCGGCCGGCGAGGTGCCGCGGGCACAGAGCAGGCCGCTGGCGACGATGTGGACCGGCCGTACCATGCCCAAGGTCAGCTCCGGCTGGCCAGCCAGCCTTCCAGGTGTTCGGCCAGGTTGGCGACGTTGCTCAGGATGCGCCGGGTTTCCTTGCTGTCCGGCAGGCGCAGGCCGTATTGCTTCTTGATCGCCATCGAGACCTGCAGGGCGTCGAGCGAATCGAGCTGGAGTGGCGCTTCCGGCCCAAACAACACTTCGTCGTCGGTGATGCTGGCCGGGTCGCAATCCTTGTCGCAGGCTTCGACGATCAGGGTTTTCAGGGCGAGACGGAGTTCGGCGCTCATGCGGATTGACGGTGGTTGAGCCAGACCGCGGCGGCCAGGGCGGCTACCGCGAAGGCGAGCAGTTGGAGAAGGGCAGGCAGGATGGCGGCGAAACCGCCGTGGCGCAACATGACCGTGTGGAAGCCCTGCAGCCCCCAGGCCATCGGCGAGAACTCGGCCAGCGCCTGCATGGTCGCCGGCATCATGAACTTGGGCACCATGATGCCGCCGATGGCGCCCATCAGGATGTTGCCGACGCCACCGATGATCGTCGCCTGCTGCGTCGTCCGGGCCAGGCTGGCGACGAGCAGCGCGCAGGCGACGGCCGCCAGGCTGACCGCCATCGACACTAGCCACCAGTGCAGCAGGCCGATGCCCTGCGGCATGACCAGCGCTTCGCCGCCGAACAGCGGCACGACGAACATGCCGACGCCGACCATCAGCATCGCCTGGATCTGATTGACGATGAAGAAGGGCAGCAACTTGCCGAGCAGTACCAGTCGGAAGGGCAGGCCCATGGCGGCCAGACGGCTCAGCGTGCCCTGCTGGCGCTCGACGATCAGGATGGCGGATATCGGAATGACGACGAAGAACATGGCGAAGACCAGCCAGGCCGGCACGTTCTGCTGCACCGACGACGGCGGGCGGATACTGCGTTCGTTCTGCACGGCGACGGTGACGATCTCGTCCGGCCATTCGCGGTCCGGCGCATTGGCGGCGACCGGCAGGCCGAACAGCTTGCCAGCCTTGCGCGTCAGTTCGTCGGCGCGCAGGGTGCCCAGCGCGGCGCTGGTCTGGGTGCGGAAGGCCAGTTGCAGCGCGGGGTTCAGGGTCGGATCGACGAGGAGGCCCAGCGGCTCGGTCGGCTGGCCGTCGACGCCGGCCGGGGCGAGCAGGCGCTCGCCGAAACCCTTGGGTAGTACCAGGACCAGCGCGTAGCGGCCGTCGCGGATGGCTTGCCGGGCCGTGTCAGGGCTATCGACACTGGCCACGTGGCGGAAGCTGCCGGCCTTGTTCAGGCGTCGGATCAATGATTGCGAATGCGGGCTGTTGTCGAGATCGACGATGGCGTAGCCGACGTCGATCGCCGCGCCGGGCATGAAGGCGTCGTGCAAGGCCATGGTCATGACCAGGATGAAAATCACCGGCATCAGGAACAAGGCGGCCAAGCCATGCCGGTCGCGGAGCAGGGCCAGCGTTTCCTTGCGCCACAGCGCATTCAGTCGAGGCATCATCGCTCAGTCCCGCAGCGAGCGCTTGGTCAGGCGCATGAAGAGGTGTTCGAGGTTTTCTCGGCCAACCTTCAGTTGCTGCACGGCGCAGCCGGCAGCGGTCAAGTCGTCGAGCAGGCGTGGCAGCGCGGCGGGCGAGGCGAGCTTGAGGCGGTACTTCAGACAGCCCTCCGCGATGGCGGCGTGGCGGCTAGCTAGTTCCGCCGGCAGTTCGCAGCCCAGTTCCAGTTCGACGACTGATTCCTCGCAGCGCAGCAGGGTATCCAGTGCGCCTTCAGTCAGCACTGTGCCGCGATCGATGATGGCCACCCGCTGGCAGATGGCTTCGACCTCTTCCATGTAATGGCTGGTGTAGATGACGGTGGTGCCGCTGGCCGGCAGGCCGGCGATGGCGTCGAGCAGGAAGTGGCGCGATTGCGGGTCGACGCCGACGGTCGGTTCGTCGAGAAGCAGAAGCTGGGGGCGGCCGAGCAGGCCGATGGCCAGATTTAGCCGGCGGCGTAGGCCGCCGGAAAGCTGTTCGGCCGGTTTATGGATGACCTGTTCGAGGCGGGCGAAAGCGATCGCCGACTCGATCTGTGTCTTCCTTCCGGCACGGTCTAGGCCCAGCGCACCCCCGAAAAAATCGAGGTTCTCGGCAACGGTCAGCATCGGGTAGAAGGCGTAGTCCTGCGGTACCAGGGCGATGGCGCGAGGCTCGGCGGCGCGGGCTTCGGCCAGCGGGCGTCCATTGAACGCGATACTGCCGCCGGTTGCCGTCTGCAGGCCGGCGAGGATGGAGATCAGCGTCGTCTTGCCGGCGCCATTGGGGCCGAGCAGGCCGTAGACGCCGCCGGCCGGGATGTCCAGCGTGACGCCGTCGAGCGCCGGCGTGTCGACATCCCGGTAGGCAAAGGAAACGCCTTCGATGCGCAGCATCAGGCGGCGCGGCGCAAGTCGCGGAAGAAGGCCTGCTCGCGGTCGGCGATGGCGCGCAGCTTGTCGGCCAATTTCGGCGGATGCAGCGGGTCGCGGTCACGAATCATGCGCGCCGTGGCCAGCGCGAACTCCCGCCATTCGTCGCCGATGTCGATCAACTGCTCGGCCAGTTCGCCCAGCGCCGGTCGACCGAGCAGGTCGGCCGCCTCTTGCAGGAAGCTGGCATAAATGAAGCGGAAGCCGCCCCCGCCGGTGCCGATTTCTTCCTGCATGCGCACCACCTGGCCGATGAACATCTTGCTGTGCGCTGCGCCGCTACCGGCATCCAGCTTGTCGATGGCCTTGGCCAGCCAGCGGATGCCGCGCACACCGATGATCGGCAGCGGCGCGTCGAGCATGATGCGCGTCGTCTTCTTGAGGGCGGCGGGCAGGACCTTGTGCCAGTCGGGTGCTCGCGGTGTGCCGAGCGGGTAGTAGAGCAGTCCCCTGGGGGCCAGCGCGCCCTTGGCGAAGCGGGCGCGTTGCAGGTCGGCCGGCGGGCAGGTGACGACCGTTTCGGCCACCGGGTCGGACAAGCGGTAGTCGCCCGACGCTTCGCGGCCGAAGGCGAGGACGTTGTGGGCATTGAAATGAAAGCGCAGGTCCTGCGGCAGATAGGGCAGCCAGAAGACCGAGGTCTGCAGGCCGACCAGCTTGCCTTGATCGAGCAGGTCGTTCAGGCGGGCGACGCCGGCGGCTGGATTGCCGAAGGTCTCGAAGCGCATCTTCAGGCCGAGCGGCTTCTGCAGGCCCTTGATGATGGCCTTGGGTGGCATCCGGTAGGCGACCAGCGGCAGGCCGTTGATCTTGATGATCGGCAGATAGGCGAAGGACAGGGCCGAAGACAGACCGAAGGTCATCGGTTCGGACAGCGGCAGGCCGTGGTGGCGCAGCATCGCCGACATGACGCCGCTTTCGCAGTGCGAGGCCTGACTGTGCTGGAATTCCATCAGTCGGCTTTTTTCAGTTGCTCGACGCTGAGGCCCATGGCGTCGGCGTAGGTCGCCAACAAGGAAGGCGATAGTTTGGCGAAGATGGCTGGCCGGAAATGGCGGCGGATGCGCCATTGCCAGATACCGCTGGCCTGCGCCAACAGCGGTACGTCCATGCGCACCCGGTACATGTGGTATTCGAGCGGCGAGGTCTGGCCGGCAAGCGCGCGCTGGCGGGCGTCTTCGGCCAGGCGCAGCAGGTCGTCGACGGCCTGTTTGGTGACGATTTCCTCGACTTCCCAGCCCGCCGACTGGACGATATGCAGCTTGCCGTCGGTGCCGCGCGCATACATCGCCTTGCGATGGCCGCCCAGCGTGCTGTTGCCCTCCTGCGGGACTTCGCTATCCAGCATGGTCGACGGCCGTCAGGTGCATCAGCGAACCGGTGAAGCGGCCGCTTTCGGGTACGAAGCAGAGCAGGCGGTCACCGGTTTGCAGGCGGCCGCTGCGGAAGAGTTCGTCGAGGATGATGAAGATCGACGCCGAGCCGGTATTGCCCTTGGTTTGCAGGTTGGTGAACCATTTTTCCGGGGCGATGGCGAAATCGGCGTTGGCCATGTAGGTAGCCAGCGGCTGCCGGAAGTATTCGGAGGACATGTGCGGCAGGAACCAATCGATGGCCTCGGCGGCCAGGCCGTGTGCGGCCCGCGCCTTGGCCAGCGGTTTGCCGAAGGTCTGCTCGACGACAGCCTCGTTGAGCAGGCGGACATCCTGCTTGACCATGAAGATGGACTGCTCGGTCCATTCGTTGGCGGTGTATTCCTGCCAGCCACGGAAGTGGCCATCGGGCGTCTTGTCGCCGCCGGCGTACATGCATACCGGCATGCTGTCGGCATTCGACTGGATGTCGATCCAGTCGATGCGCAGCGACAGGCCCGCGCGTCGCGGTTCGGACTCGACCAGGAAGGCGCCGGCGCCGTCGGACAGCATCCAGCGCAGGAAATCCTTCTCGAAGGCGATTTCCGGATTGTCTTCCAGTTCAGCGACGCGGTGCGCCGATTCCGGCTCGTAATGGCGGGCGAGCAGGCCGCCCGAGGCGCGTTCCGAACCGCTTGCCACGGCCTTGCCGGCCTGTCCGGTCATTACCGCCATGGCAGCGTATTTCAGCGCGCTGATGCCGGCTGCGCAGATGCCGGCCGTCGACACCACCTCGCAGGGTGGCGTGCCCAACTCGCCGTGCACCATTACTGCATGGCTAGGCATCAGCTGGTCGGGGCAGGAGGTGCCGCAGGCCAGCACGTCCGGCGCGCCGGCATCGAGGCGGCGGATGGCCTCGGCTGCGAGTGCGGCGTTCGAATGGGTGAGGGTTCCGGTGGCTGGGTCGATGGCGTAGTGCCGACTGCGAATGCCATTGTTGCGCAGTACGATGCGCCGGGCACGCGACGGCTTGCCACCGATCATGCCGAGCACCTGTTCGATCTCGTCGTTGCTTACCGGTGCATTGGGCAGAAAGGAAGATGTGCCGGTGATGTAGGCACTACCGCGACTGGTCATATTTTTTTAGATTGAATTCCTCGGACCCGCTTGGTTGTTCCAGCTGAGCGCGCAGCCCCTCCAGGCGCGATTTCAGCAGCGGGGAAAGCAACCATTGTAACAATAGGCTGGTCGGAACGACCGTCAAAACCATCACGATCAAATAAAGGGAAAATACCAGCAAGGCCGGGCGCCGCTGCCAGCTGCCGCGTTGGCCGAAGGCGCGGATCAGCCGCGACCATACGCCGAAGGCACGCCGCCCGGCGCGTTCGCTGATCGCCAGCCGGGGATTGACGGTCACGGCGCGCAAGCCGCGCAGCATCGGTTGCCCGGATCGTTCGGCATTGCTGTCCAATGCGTTGGCCAGGGCGCGGCCGAATCGGCGGGCTCCCCGGATTTCGTCCGGGGCGACGCCGGCTGGTGGCAGTCCGAGAAAGCGGTCGCGCTTGCCGGTCAGCACCCAGCGCGGTGTCGTTATAAAGGTGGCGAGTGGGTGGCCACGGTCGGTAAACGCAATGTGGTCGCACAGTTTGCCGCCGGCCTCGGCGATCAGCTGCCGCATGGTTTCCTGGGCCGACAGCCACATATTGCGGCAGGCAACCAATGTGACAACCGGCTTGTTGCGGATCAGGCTTTTGCCGGCATCGCTGTGCAGGAAGGCGGTCATCGGCAGGGCGGGCGATAGGTACCAGACCTGGTAGCACAGGATGATCAGGTCGAATTCGGCGTCGGCGGCGACGGTCAGTGGTTGCAGTGGTGGCGCATCGCATTGCACGCACTCGGGCATGGCGTCGACAAAATCGACAACGGGCCACGGGAAGGGGTAGGGCGTGGCCGGAACCAGCGTTTCCTGGTGTACCCGATGACCGGCCTCGCGCAGCGGACCGACCACTTGTGCGGCGATGTCGGAAAGCTGCCCGGTTTGCGAATAATTGACGACGAGAACGTGCTTCAAGTTGGTTTCTGGCGGTGGATTCTGGGGCGATTCTAACAAAGGGAAAAGTGGCCTTGTCGCTATCTGCCTATTCGATCTGAATGCCATGCCAAGTCGACGTGCTTGGGGATTTTCGAGCTTATCGGCTATCATTCTGCTTTCCCGCAGCCTGTCTTTCCATGACCAAATTTGTTTTCGTTACGGGTGGTGTCGTGTCCTCTCTGGGCAAAGGCATCGCCGCCGCATCGCTCGGGGCCATTCTGGAATCCCGCGGCATCAAAGTTACCCATCTCAAGCTCGACCCCTACATCAACGTCGACCCCGGCACGATGAGTCCTTTCCAGCATGGAGAGGTTTTCGTCACCGAGGACGGCGCCGAGACCGACCTTGACCTTGGCCACTACGAGCGCTTCACCAGCGCCAAGATGACCAAGCGCAACAATTTCACGACCGGCCAGGTCTACGACACCGTGCTCAAGAAGGAGCGTCGTGGCGAGTACCTCGGCAAGACCGTACAGGTCATCCCGCACATCACCGACGAAATCAAGGGCAAGGTCAAGGCCGGTGCCGAAGGCGCCGACGTGGCCATCGTCGAAGTCGGTGGCACGGTCGGCGACATCGAATCCCTGCCGTTCCTCGAAGCCATTCGCCAGATGGGCATCGAGGAAGGTCGCAACAACGTCTGCTACATGCATCTGACGCTGCTGCCCTACATTCCGACTGCCGGTGAGCTGAAGACCAAGCCGACCCAGCACTCCGTCAAGGAGCTGCGCGAAATCGGTATCCAGCCGGACATCCTGCTCTGCCGTGCCGACCGTTCCATTCCGGTCGAGGAACGCCGCAAGATCGCGCTGTTCTGTAACGTGATGCCGGAAGCCGTCATCGAGTGCCTCGATGCCGATTCCATCTACAAGATTCCGGGCATGCTGCACGAGCAGATGCTCGACGAAATCGTCTGCCACAAGCTGAACATCTTGGCCAAGGCAGCCGACCTGACGGTCTGGGAAAACCTGATCGTCGCCTTGGAGCACCCGTTACATCAGGTGAAGATCGCTTTCGTCGGCAAATATGTCGATCTGACCGAGTCGTACAAGTCGCTGATCGAAGCGATCAAGCACGCTGGCATCCATACGCGCAGCCAGGTCGATATCGTCTATCTCGATTCGGAGGATATCGAAAAGAACGGCACCGGCGTGCTCGAAGATCTGGACGCCATCCTCGTTCCTGGCGGTTTCGGCCGTCGCGGCACGGAGGGCAAGATTGCCGCCATTCGCTATGCTCGCGAGAACAAGGTGCCTTACCTCGGTATCTGTCTCGGCATGCAGCTGGCTGTCGTCGAATTCGCTCGCGACGTGGCCGGTATGGCGGGTGCGCACTCCACTGAATTCGTCCAGGACACGCCGTACCCGGTGATCGGCCTGATCACCGAATGGCTGGACGCTTCCGGCAAGGTCGAAAAGCGCAGCGAGGATTCCGATATCGGCGGCACGATGCGCCTCGGCGCTCAGGTCTGCAAGCTGAAGGAGGATTCTCTGGCACGCCAGATTTACGGGGCCGCCGAGATCACCGAGCGTCACCGTCATCGCTATGAAGTCAACAACACGCTGCTCGCCCAACTTGAAGAGAAGGGTCTGATCGTTGCCGGTCGCGCGCCGGGTACCGATCTGTGCGAAATGGTCGAGCTGCCGGCTGACGTCCATCCGTGGTTCGTGGCTTGCCAGTTCCATCCGGAATTCACCTCCAACCCGCGTCAGGGTCATCCGCTGTTTACGTCCTACGTGAAGGCGGCACTGGCCAATAAACAGGGCAAGAAATAATGAAACTTTGCGGTTTCGAGGCTGGTCTTGACCAGCCTTTTTTCCTGATTGCCGGGCCTTGTACCGCTGAATCCGAGCAGTTGTGCCTGGATGTGGCCGGGTATATGAAGGAAGTCTGCGCCCGACTGGGTATCAGCTACATTTTCAAGGCGTCGTACGACAAGGCCAATCGCAGTTCCGGTACTTCGGTACGCGGCCTGGGCCTCGACGAAGGCCTGCGCATCTTTTCCGAAGTGCAGCGCCAGATCGGCGTGCCGGTACTGACCGATGTGCACGATATTGACCAGATCGCTCCCGTGGCGGCCGTTGTCGACGTGCTGCAGACCCCGGCTTTCCTGTGCCGGCAGACCGATTTCATCCATGCTGTGGCTTCCTGCGGCAAACCGGTGAATATCAAGAAAGGCCAGTTCCTGGCGCCGGGCGACATGAAGAACGTCGTCGCCAAGGCTCGCGAAGTGAACAACGGCGCTGACAACATCCTGGTTTGCGAACGCGGCGCTTCCTTCGGCTACAACAACCTTGTGTCCGACATGCGCTCGCTGGCGATCATGCGTGAGACGGGTTGTCCGGTGGTTTTCGACGCCACCCACTCGGTGCAATTGCCGGGTGGGCAGGGTACGTCCTCGGGGGGGCAGCGCGAGTTCGTTCCGGTGTTGGCACGGGCTGCGGTGGCAGTCGGCATTTCCGGCTTATTCATGGAAACCCATCCGTGCCCCGAAAAGGCATGGTCCGACGGTCCGAACAGTTGGCCGCTGGATCGCATGGAAAGCCTGCTCGCTACCCTGGTGGCGCTCGATAAGGCGGTGAAATCCGCCGGATTCGAGGAACTGAAGTAATGTCGGCCAAGGGCTATATCGTTGCCGAGGTGAAGGTGCACGACGCCGATGCCATCGCCCGATATCGCCAGCTGTCTACCGCCGCCGTCGAGCAATATGGCGGTCGTTTCCTGATCCGGGGCGGAGCTTCGGAAGTTCTCGAAGGCCAGTGGTCGCCGCCGGAGCGGATGATTGTTGTTGAGTTCGAGTCGGTGGCGCAGGCCAAGCGCTTCTACGATTCGGCCGAGTATCAGGCGGCCCGCAAGGTCCGCGAACATATTGCCGAAATGAACATGCTGGTCATTTCCGGTGTTGATAATCAAGTTTAATTTGTTCTTTCAACCTTCTGAAAATAAGGAAGAAATATGAGTTCTATCGTTGATGTTGTTGCCCGCGAAATTCTGGATTCCCGTGGCAATCCCACTGTCGAAGCCGACGTTCTGCTCGAATCCGGCGTCATGGGCCGCGCGGCAGTTCCGTCCGGTGCGTCCACCGGCACCCGCGAAGCCATCGAACTGCGTGACGGCGATGCCGGCCGTTACCTCGGCAAGGGTGTGATGCAGGCGGTCGAGAACATCAATACCGAAATCTCCGAAGCCATCATCGGTCTTGATGCCCAGGAACAGGCCTTCATCGACCAGACCATGATCGACCTCGACGGCACCGACAACAAGTCGCGCCTCGGCGCCAACGCCATCCTGGCCGTCTCCATGGCTGTCGCCAAGGCGGCCGCCGAGGAATCCGGCCTGCCGCTCTATCGCTACTTCGGCGGCATGAGCCCGATGCAGATGCCGGTGCCGATGATGAACATTATCAACGGCGGCGAGCACGCCAACAACAGCCTGGATATCCAGGAATTCATGGTCATGCCGGTTGGTGCCGCCAACATTCGCGAAGCCATCCGCTGCGGCGCCGAAATCTTCCACGCCCTGAAGAAGCTGCTGAACAAGAAGGGTCACTCGACCGCCGTTGGCGACGAAGGCGGCTTCGCCCCGAATCTGGGCAGCCATGCCGAAGCCCTGCAGATCATCATGGAAGCCATCGAGATGGCTGGCTACGTGCCGGGCCAGGATGTCCTGCTTGCCCTGGACTGCGCCGCTTCCGAGTTCTACAAGGATGGCAAGTACAAGCTGGCCGGTGAGGGCCTGGAGCTGACCTCGGCGCAATTCGTCGATTACCTGGCCAACCTGGCCGACCAGTTCCCGATCGTCTCGATCGAGGACGGCATGTCCGAAGCTGACTGGGACGGCTGGAAGCTGCTGACCGACCGTCTGGGCGACAAGGTGCAGATCGTCGGCGACGACGTCTTCGTGACCAACACCAAGATCTTCAAGGAAGGCATCAAGAAGGGCATCGGCAACTCGATCCTGATCAAGATCAACCAGATCGGCACCCTGTCCGAAACCTTCGCTGCCGTCGAAATGGCCAAGCGCGCCGGCTATACCGCCGTGATCTCGCATCGCTCCGGTGAAACCGAAGACAGCACCATCGCCGACATCGCCGTCGGCCTCAACGCCGGCCAGATCAAGACCGGTTCGCTGTCGCGTTCCGACCGTATCGCCAAGTACAACCAGCT
>CAMKYP010000090.1 GCA_946477505.1 uncultured Dechloromonas sp.
TGCCGCGCGGCCAGCCCGGCGAACTGCTGACCCGGGGCTATTCGGTGATGCTCGGCTACTGGGGCGATGAAGCGAAGACCGCCGAAGCCATCGACCGCGCCGGCTGGATGCACACCGGCGACCTGGCCGTGATCGACGACGCGGGCTACTGCAACATCGTCGGCCGCCTCAAGGACATGGTGATCCGTGGCGGCGAGAACATCTACCCGCGCGAAATCGAGGAATTCCTCTACCGCCACCCGAAAATCCAGGACGTGCAGATCGTCGGCGTGCCCGACCCCAAGTACGGCGAAGAGCTCTGCGCCTGGATCATCCTCAAGGCAGGACAGAGCTGCAGCGAACAGGAAATCCGCGACTTCTGCCAGGGCCAGATCGCCCATTACAAGGTGCCGCGCTACCTGCGCTTCGTTGAAAGCTTCCCGATGACCATCACCGGCAAGATCCAGAAGTTCATGATCCGCCAGGCCATGAAGGACGAACTCAAGCTCGAGGAAGCCCGGCATGCCTGAGGTCAACTCACCCGCAGTCATGGCTGAGGCATAGAATGACGTCCATCTATTACGGACCGTTCAACCGACCATGAATACCACACGCAGGGCCCTGATCCTCCTCGGCGGCGCGGCCGCCATCCCGATGTCCTTGGGTTGTGTCACCGCGGCCGTGATGTCGGGGGGCGACCGCGAGACCTACAGCGAAACGGTCGATTCGGTACTCGTTTCCGCCGACGGCAAAACACTGGCCGTGATTGGCAAGGACTTCCATTATCTTTTCGAGGCACCGGAAGCCATCAAGGCCATTCTGCTCTCGGACTTGCGCGACGTCGTCGATGTCAGCTTCCATACCTTCGTGGTCGATGCCGAACAGCGTATTTCCGGCAGCTATTTCCTGCGTATCGGCAAATCGGCCACGGCCGAGCAAAAGGAAAAGGCGCTGGCCGCCGGTTTCAGGGCTTTGCCGTCGGGCGATCTCAATGCCAATGGCACCCTCACGGGCACCCGTTACGCAGCCAACGGCGTGCAGGCGACCAGCCCGACGCAAAAGTTGCGCAAGCCCTATACCGTGAATGTCTCCGCCGAAAAATCGGCCGGCTCCAAGGCTGCGTCGACGGCCGGCAAGCTGCTGCTCACCCCCATCACCCTGGCGGCGGATGGCGTTCTCATCCTCGTCGCCGTTCCTCTGCTGCTGATTGTCGCAATCGGCGCATCCGCCTCCCGCTGAACCGGACTGTCCACACCATGACCCTACCCCCCCGCGTCAAAATCGTCGAAGTCGGCCCGCGCGACGGGCTGCAGAATGAAAAGCAGGTCGTTCCGACCGAGATCAAGATCGAGCTGATCGAACGCCTGGCCGATGCCGGCGTGCGTGTCATCGAAGCCACCTCCTTCGTGTCGCCCAAGTGGGTGCCGCAAATGGGCGACAACACGGCCGTGCTGCAAGGCATCAAGCGCCATCCGCAAACGATTTACACGGCCCTGACCCCCAATTTGCAGGGATTTGACGGCGCGGTACAGGCTGGTGCCAACGAAGTCGCCATTTTTGGCGCTGCATCGGAGAGTTTTTCGCGTAAAAACATCAATTGCAGCATCGCCGAGAGCCTGAAGCGCTTCGAACCGGTCGTTTCCGCCGCCTCGGCGCTGGAAATCCCGGTCCGCGGCTATGTTTCCTGCGTCGTCGGCTGCCCCTACGAGGGCGCCATCGCTCCGGAACAGGTGGCCAGCGTGGCGAAAACCCTGTTCGACATGGGCTGCTACGAAGTGTCCCTCGGCGACACCATCGGCGTCGGCAACCCGGCCACGGTGCGCCGCATGATCGAAGCCTGCGCCAAGCTCGTGCCCATCGACCGGCTGGCCGGCCACTACCACGACACCTACGGCATGGCCATCGCCAACATCCACACCTCGCTGCAGGCTGGCATGGCGATCTTCGACGCCTCGGTCGCCGGCCTCGGCGGCTGCCCCTACGCCAAGGGCGCCTCCGGCAACGTGGCGACCGAGGACGTGGTCTACCTGCTCGACGGCCTGGGCATTGAAACCGGCATCGATCTGGCTAAACTGGCACGTATCGGCGACTGGATTTCCACCGCCATCAACCGCCCGAACGGCGCCAAGGCCGGCCGGGCCATTTGCGCCAGCACACCTGAGTGAGCCTTTTTTCCGCCATCGCCGATTTTCTCAAGCCTGCATCGCCGCTGGACAAGAGCGTCGAGCAGGCGCTGGCGCGGATCACCGACATCGTTGATCCGCTGCTTTGCCACGCCCCGGGTTTCGAGAGGCGCTTGAGCGGCCCGGTCGGACATGCCCTCGGCTACTGTGACGGTCTGGTCGCCGCCCTGCCGGGACCGCTGGACATCAACCGCCACGCCTTCGCCAACGATCCGCTGGTTCATTCGCTGTTCGCCACGGCCGACGACATCGACCAAATGCTTGGCCGCAGCCAGGCGGTGCGCGACTTCCTGGCCGAACCGTGCAGTTGGGAAAGCGACCACTTCTACGCCATGTTCGCAGCGCGCCGCCAGCAGAAGAAGCAACTGGGGATGGAGCAGCAGGGGGACGTCATCCGCAACGACGTGCCGCAACTGGTGCTCTATTTTTCCGGCCAGACACTGATCGAACCCAGCTGCCAGCTCGAAACCACCCTGCACGGCCTGCGCTGCAAGGCCTTCGAAAGCCTGCTGCACACCTTTCATTCGCATCTCGAAGCCTTGCGCCAAGAGCGAGACGGTCTACGCACCAACGCATCAATCGAACGCGCCCACCTGACGGTGCTGCGCGGCAGCAGCGACGGCCGCGAATACCAGGTGCACACGCGCCACCTGGCAGAACTCGATGCCCGGCTGCGCGAGAACAACGAGGCCCTGATGCCGGACCACCTGATTGCCGCCCTGGCCGATTACCTGCAGGCGCCCGAGGCGGCCCTGCACCTGACGCCGGTGACGATCACCGTCGACCGCCTGGGCATCGTCCGCGATGCGGCGACCGACGACATCAGCGTCCACACCCTGAACTTCCCGGAACTGACCGCCCGCGACCGTCGTCTACATCTCGCCATGCTGGCCCGGATCAGTCGCGACGAGGCGCTCGAAGCCGTCGAGATGGTCCGCGACCAGGAACACCGCTTCATGCTCATCTGAGTGCGGAAGCCCCCATCGACTGCCGCCATGAGTGCCATGCTCCAATCCCCCTGTATCAATATCTGCAAGATGGATGCCGCCAGCGGCCTGTGTATCGGCTGCTGGCGCACCATCGACGAAATCACCGTCTGGTCGCGCAGCGACGACGCGGCGCGGAGCCACATCCTCGCCGCCGTCGCCCGCCGCCGCATGGAAAACGAGCCGGAAACCGGCCACCCGACCAAGAACAGCACCGATCATGACTGACCAATACGAAGACCTCTACCAATGCGTCGGCGTCTGCATGTCCGACCCCGACTCCGGCGTCTGCATGGGCTGCGGCCGTCCCCCGCTGGGCGGCCCCGACGTTGCCATCGAAATCGTTCCCGCATCGCGGGAAGTGCAGAAGCCTGCCGGCGACCCGGACACGCCGGAATGACCCCCATCCTCCCCGACAGCCTGCTCGTTCTCGAACGCGGCTGGCTGTCGGCCAACAACATACTGTTCTTCGAAGGCGAGCAGGCGACGCTGGTCGACAGCGGCTACGTCACCCATGCCGGGCAGACGGTCGCCCTGGTGGGCCACGCCCTGGCCGGTCGGCAGCTGACGCGCCTGGTCAACACGCATTCCCACTCCGACCACATCGGCGGCAATGCCGCGCTGAAAGCGGCCTACGATTGCGAGATCATCGTCCCCGCCGGCCTGCACGCCGCCATCGCCGACTGGGACGAAGACGCCCTGCTGCTCTCGCCGCTCGGCCAGCAGAGCGCCCGCTTCCAGCATGACAGCCTGATCAGCGCCGGTGCCGAGATCGCGATGGGCGGACTGAACTGGCAGGCGCTCGCCGTGCCCGGCCACGACATGGAAGCACTGGCTTATTACTGCCCGGAAAAGCGCATCCTGATCTCCGGCGACGCGCTGTGGGAAAACGGCTTCGGCGTGATCTTCCCCGAACTGTTCGGCGAGGCCGACGGCCTGCTCCACACCCGGCAGACGCTGGAAATGCTCTCCCGCCTGCCCATCGACGCGATCATTCCCGGCCACGGACGTCCCTTCGCCAGCATCGACGAAGCCTTCGAGCGCGCTTTCCGGCGCATCGCCCAGTTCGAGAACAATATCGAGCAGTTGGCCTGGCACGCCATCAAGGTCGGTGTTTCCTTCGCCATGCTGGAAAGACGCAGCATTCCGCGCGAGCGATTCGCCGACTTTGTTTTCAGCCTGCCCTTCGCTGTCGATGTCAACGCCCGCTTTCTGGGCATGACACCCGACGCCCTGGTCGCCAAGGTCGAGCGCGAACTGCTGCTGGTCAACGCCCTGCGGCTGGAAGACGGGATGTTCGTCGCCGGCTAGCGCCGCTTACGGGAAAGCAGCTCTCAGGCCGGTGCCAGCCAGCGGCGGACGAGGTGCACCCAATAGCTGGCGCCGAGCGTCAGCAGCTCGTCGTTGAAATCGTAGTGCGGGTTGTGCAGCGTGCAGCCGCCGGTACCCGGCCCGTTGCCGAGCCAGACGTAGCAGCCGGGCTTCTCGTTGAGCATGTAGGCGAAATCCTCGGCGCCCATCGACGGCAGGATGTCGGTCAGCACCTTGTCTGTGCCAAACACCTCGGCCGCGACCTGCTGGCAGAATTTCGCCTCGGCGACGCTATTCACGGTCGGCGGATAGCGGTGGTCGAAATGGACGCTGATCTGCGCCCCGTTCGCCGCCGCGATGCCGCTACACAGGCGCTCGATGGCGCGCTCGACGGTTTCCTGGATTTCCGGCTTGAAGCTGCGGATCGTGCCGCGCAGCACCACCTCTTCCGGAATGATGTTCCACGCCTCGCCGCCATGAAATTGCGTGACGCTGACCACCGCCGATTCGCAGGGGTGCAAGGTCCGGCTGGTCACCGTCTGCAGGGCCTGCACCAGCTGCGCCCCGGCGACGATGGAATCGACGCCCTGATGCGGCATGGCAGCGTGGCAGCCGTGGCCGCGCACGGTGATCTCGAAGGCACAGGTGCCAGCCATCACCGGCCCCGGCATGGCCATCATTTCGCCGACCGGAATGCCCGGCCAGTTGTGCAGGCCGAACACCGCCTCGACCGGGAAGCGCTCGAACAGGCCGTCCTCGATCATCACCGCCGCGCCGCCTTCCGATTCCTCGGCCGGCTGGAAGATGAACACGGCGATGCCGTCGAAATCGGGCTGGCCGGCCAAGTAGCGTGCCGCGCCGAGCAACATGGCGGTGTGCCCGTCATGGCCGCAGGCGTGCATCTTCCCCTGATGCCTGGAGTGGTGCGGGAATTCGTTCATCTCGGCCAGCGGCAGCGCGTCCATGTCGGCGCGCAGGCCGATCATGCGTTGCGACGATCCGGCGCGCAGCACGCCGACGACGCCCGTCTTGGCGATGCCGCGATGCACCTCCAGCCCGTAGTGCTCCAGTTCGCGGGCGACGATGTCGGCTGTGCGATGCTCGTCGAAGGCAAGCTCGGGATGGGCATGAATATCGCGGCGCAGGGCCGTCAGTTCAGAGAGAAAGGGCAGGTTGAGCAGTGGTAGGGTCGGGGGCATGAAAGTCTCCTGCTTTTGTCGTTGGACCGGCGATTTCGGCTGTGCGCCCGGGATGGGGTCACCGTTGGAATGCCGCGCATGCCGGGCCGGACAACCAGATTGCCGACCCCCTATTATGCCGTGGGTTGCCGGCTTGCGCCGCCTTGATTATCCTCCCGTCCATGGAACTCATTCTCATTAGCGGCCTGTCCGGCTCGGGCAAGTCGGTCGCCCTGAACCTCCTGGAAGATTCAGGCTACTACTGCGTCGACAACCTGCCGGTGGTGATGCTGACCGTGCTCACCCGCATGCTGCAGGAGGACGGCGTCCACAAGGTCGCCGTCGCCATCGACGCGCGGGCCGCCCACGGCATCGACCTGTTGCCGGAAAAGCTCGAGAAACTGAAGTCCGGCAACATCAACGTCACCTTCCTGTTCCTGCACTCGACCGAGGAAACCCTGCTCAAGCGCTATTCGGAATCGCGCCGCCGCCATCCGCTGGCCAGTGCCGAGCAGACGCTGATCGAAGCCATCCGCGCCGAGCGCGAGCTGCTGGAGCCGATATCGGGCCTCGGCCACCGCATCGACACCAGCGGCATGAAAGCCAACGGCCTGCGCGATTGGGTGCGCCAGTTCATCGAGGCCGCCCCCGGACTGGGTCTGACCCTGATGTTCGAGTCTTTCGGCTTCAAGCACGGCATACCGCTCGACGCCGATTTCGTCTTCGACGTGCGCTGCCTGCCCAACCCGCACTACGATCCCGATCTGCGCCCGCTGACCGGACGCGACCGACCTGTCATCGACTTTCTCGAAAACCAGGCCGAGGTCGCCCTGATGCGCGAGGATATACACCGCTTCGTCGCCACCTGGCTGCCCTGCTTCATCCGCGACAACCGCAATTACCTGACGGTGGCCATCGGCTGCACCGGTGGCCAGCACCGCTCGGTCTACATCGCCGAATGGCTGGCCCGCGAATTCGCCGACCGCGTCCGCGTGCTGGTCCGCCATCGCACGCTGGCCGGGGCATGACCCCCTGGCTGGCCCTGATCAGGCCCGGCGACTGGCTGCTCATGCTTGTCGGCGCTGCGCTGGTCGGCGCCAGCATCCCGGTTTTCTGGCAAGGCGGCCTTGCCGACCGGGCCATCATCCGCCAGGAAGGCAAGGTGTTTGCCGAAGTCGATCTCAAGGCACGCAAGCAGTTCGCGGTCAGCGGCCCGCTCGGCACCACGCTGATCGCCGTCGAACCCGGCCGCGCCCGCGTCGTTTCGGATCCCAGCCCGCGCCAGTATTGCGTCAAGCAGGGCTGGCTGATGCGCCCCGGTGAAATCGCCATCTGCGCCCCCAATCGCGTCAGCGTGCAAATCGCCGGGCGAACCAAGGTCTATGACTCGATCAGCTATTGAGCACGGCACCGAAGGGCCACTGCCCCCGGCACGGGATGGCCGTCGGGTAACCCAACTCACCGTAACCGAGGAGGATCGCCGCGTCGCCTGGCTGGCCACCGCCGCCGTCGGCCTGTCGCTGGTCGATGCCGCCATTCCGTCGCCGCTGCCCGGCGTCAAGCCGGGGCTAGCCAATATCGTCACGCTGGTCGTCCTCGCCCGCTACGGCTGGGCCACCGCCGTCTGGGTCAGCGGCCTGCGCGTGCTGGCCGGCAGCCTGCTGCTCGGCTACTTCCTCGCCCCCGGCTTCTTCCTGTCGCTGACCGGCACCACGCTCAGCCTGCTCACCCTCGGCCTCGCCCGCCATCTGCCGTCCCGCTGGTTCGGCCCGGTCAGCCTCTCCATCCTCGCCGCCTTCGCCCATATCGGCGGCCAGTTGCTGCTCGCCCGCGCCTGGCTGATTCCGCACGACGGCGTCTTCCTGCTCACCCCGGTGTTCGCCGGCGCGGCACTCGTCTTCGGCACCATCAACGGCCTGATCGCGGCTAAACTGCTCGCTGAAACCCCTCCTTCGGATTCTGCCGATGTCTAAGACCATCTGCCTCGCGCTGACCGGCGCCTCCGGCATGCCCTACGGCCTACGCCTGCTCGACTGCCTGCTCGCCGCCGGCTGCCGGGTCCAGCTCCTCTACTCGCAGGCCGCCCAGGTCGTCGCCAAGCAGGAAATGGATGTCGAGCTGCCGTCGCGCCCGGCCGAAGCCAAGGCCGCCCTGCTCGCCCGCCTGCCCGCTGCCGATCCGGAGATGCTGGCCGTATACGGCCGCGAGGAATGGTTCGCCCCGGTCGCCTCCGGCTCCAATCCGCCGGACGCCATGATCGTCTGCCCGTGCTCGATGGGCACGCTGGCCGCCATCGCCCAGGGTCTGGCCGACAACCTGATCGAACGCGCCGCCGACGTGGTGCTCAAGGAAGGCCGCAAGCTGGTGCTGGTACCGCGCGAAACGCCGTTCTCGGCCATCCACCTCGAAAACATGCTGCGCCTGAGCCGGGCCGGTGCCGTCATCCTGCCGCCCAGCCCCGGCTTCTACCAGCACCCGCAAAGCGTGCAGGACATCGTCGATTTCGTCGTCGCCCGCGTCCTCGACCAGGTTGCCGTACCACACACCCTGATGCAGCGCTGGGGCGAGGGGCGCTGACATGGGCTGGTTCGATTTCGTTCGCTCGCCCGGCGGCACCTCGGTCGAAACCCTGCGCATCCCGCTCTTTCCGCTCAACGCCGTGCTCTTCCCCGGCGGCCTGCAGCCGCTCAAGATTTTCGAGCAGCGCTACCTCGACATGGCCGCCGCCTGCATGAAGGACAGCACGCCGTTCGGCATCTGCCTCATCGACAAGGGCGGCGAAGTCGGCAACGCCGCCGTCCCCCACCCGGTCGGCACGCTGGCCACCATCGCCCGCTGGGAAATGGAACAGCTCGGCATCCTGATGATCGATGCGCTCGGCGGCCGGCGCTTTCGCATCATCGAAACCCAAGGCGGCGCCAACAACCTGCTCGAAGGCACGGTCGAACTGCTGGCCGAATTGCCGCCGACCCCGCTGCCGCAGGAACGCGAACGCCTGCTGCCGCTCCTCCAGCGCATCGTCAGTGACCTCGGCCCGGAACGCATCCCCGAACCGCACCGGTTCGACAGCGCAGAATGGGTGGGCTACCGGATCACCGAAGTACTGCCCATCCAGAACCTCGCCAAGCAGAAACTGCTCGAACTCGACGACCCGCTGACGCGCCTGGAAATCCTGGAAAAGTACCTGAATCAGCGCAAGCTGCTCGGCTGATAAGGCAAGCGGCGGCGCGTCAGAACTTGTCCGAGCGCAGCACCGACACGTCGCTGAGGTAGCAGACCATCGCGTAGGCGGCGAAGTAGGTTTTCTGCAGGTGCGCCGCAATGGCATCGGCCACCGCAGCCTCGCACAGGATCTCGATACGCACGTTGCCGCTCATCGGCCAGCCGCCATCCCGCTCGCCATGCTGGCCGCCGCCGCGCGCCTCGCTGGCGGTGTAGCCGTGGGCGCCAAGGTGTTTGGCATCGGCCACCACGCGGGCCTCGATGGACGATTCGCAGACGACCGTCAGCAGGGTTCGCCGGGTATAGCTCGCTGCCATCACACCACTCCTTCAAGCCGGCTTGCCAGCCAGTAATAGGTTGGAATCCCGATCACCAGATTGAACGGGAAGGTAATCCCCAGCGCCGCGCCGATAGACAGGGCCGGATTGGCCTCGGGGACGGCGATGCGCATGGCCGCCGGCGCCGCGATGTAGGAGGCGCTGGCGTACAGCGTGGCGAGCAGCGCGGCACCGCCGACGCTCAAGCCGATCAGGCTGGCGGTCAGCGCGCCGAGTGCGCCGGCGAACAGCGGCATGGCCACGGCAAAACCGAGCAGGAAGGCGCCGGCCCGCTTGAGGTCGCCGATCCGGCCCGCTGCCACCAGGCCCATTTCGAGCAGGAAAATCGCCAGCAAGCCCTTGAACAGGTCGAAGAACACGTTGTCGAGCGGCTTCAGGCCGTCGGCGCCCGCCATCCAGCCGATAAGCAGGCCCCCCACCAGCAGCACGATGCTCTTGCCGGCGAATACCTCGTGCAGAACCTTGCCCATGTTCGAGCCGCCCTGGCCGCGCTTGGCCAGCCAGACGCCGATCATCAGCGCCGGGAATTCGAGCAGCACCAGGAAAACCACCATATAGCCCTCGTAGTCCTGGCCCAGATTCGCCAGGTAGGCCGCGCCCACGGCGAAGGTGACGACGCTGACCGAGCCGTAATGCGCCGCCACCGATGCGGCGTCGGCGCGCGACAGCTTGCCCAGGCGCTGCAGCACCGGAAAGGCGATCAAGGGCAGCAGGGCGCCGATGGCGACAACGACCAACGCCGGCACGAGCAGTTCGGACAAGGATTGGCGGGCCAGCTCGACACCGCCCTTGAGGCCGATGGCCAGCAACAGGAAGATGCTCAGAGACTCGTACAACACCGCCGGTATCTTCAGGTCGGAACGCGCCAGCCCGGCGATTACGCCAAGCAGGAAAAACAGGATCACGGGTTCAAAAGGCATGGGACTCACCGGAAATCGAAACGGCGCGAACTATCCCACCCGGAATCCATTAAATCCAATTAAACTTTATCGACACAATTATTTATAAAAACTTATATGTCGCGCCGACACCTGACCTTTCGCCAGCTGGAAACCTTCGCCACGGTTGCCCGCTTCGGTAGTTTCTCGCGCGCCGCCGAGGCCCTGCATCTGACGCAGCCGGCCGTCTCCATCCAGATCCGGCAGATCGCCGACCTGGTCGGCCTGCCGCTGTTCGAGCAGACCGGGCGCGACATCCAGCTCACCGCCGCCGGGCAGGAACTGCTGCAGACCGCACGCGAACTGGACGACAGCTGGAGCCGCTTCGAATCAGCCATCGACGCGCTCAAAGGCCTGAAAAAAGGCCGCCTGCGCGTCGCCCTCGTCACCACCGCCAAGTATTTCCTGCCGCGCATGCTCGGGGCCTTTTGCCAGCGCTATCCGGACATCGACATCGAACTCGAAGTCGCCAACCGCGCGCGCATCGTCGAACGCCTGCGTGCCAACGAAGACGACCTCTACATCATGTCCTTCCCGCCCGAGGAACTCGATGTCGTCGCCACGCCCTTCCTCGACAATCCCCTCGTCGTCGTCGCCCCGGCCAGCTATGCGCTCCCCGCCGGGCCACTGGGCCTGGCCGAGCTGACGCCCTATCCGTTCCTGATGCGTGAAGCCGGCTCCGGCACGCGCCGGGCCGTTGACCGCCACCTGGCCAAAACCGGGCACGCGCTGAACGTCAAGCTTTCACTGGGCAGCAACGAAGCCATCCGCGACCTGGTCGCCAGCGGCATGGGGCTGGCCATCCTCTCCCGCCACGTGGTCGGCGACAACCCGGAGCAGGAGGGCCTGCGCATCCTCGACGTCGCCGGTTTCCCGCTGCAACAGCCGTGGTCCATCGTGCATCTGCGGCGCAAGGTACTCTCCCTGCCGGCCCGGGCCTTCATCGACGAACTGCTGGAACACGCGGC
>CAMKYP010000091.1 GCA_946477505.1 uncultured Dechloromonas sp.
CGGTAGATTCATGCCGTCCGGCACCGCCGATTGGTCAGCCTGTTCTGCCTGCGCCAGCAAGGATTCGACTTCTGCCTTGAGCTGGATTTCCAGCTGTTCAATGTGGCCGTGTGACAGGGCGCTGTGGCGGGAGGCATTCGCCTTGACCTTGGTGCCGTCCAGGCTGATGGTGCCCAGCTTCAGGAGCTTCATTTCCCGCGCCATCTCAAGCACTTGCACGAATAGGCCGGCTAACTCGTCGAGAAAGCGTCGGCGAAAGGTCGCCAGCGTGTCATGGTCAGGGTGCGTACCGGCCGCAATGAAGCGAAAGGCCACCGAATCATAGGTCGCCCGCTCAATCTTCCGGCTTGAGAACACCCCGTTGGCGTAGCCATAAACCAGCAACGCCAACAACACGGAGGGGTGATACGCCGCACTGCCCCGACCCGCGTAGGCTTTCTCCAACGCACTGACATCGAGCCCATCAACCACCTCAACAATAAACCGCGCAAGGTGGTCTTCCGGCAGCCATTCATCGACTGAGGGAGGAAGCAGGTAGCCGGTCTGGCGGTCAACGGGATGGAAGCGACTCATTTCTCAAGAAGAATTCAGTGGGCAAGCGAACATTATCCTATTGGCAATGCGTTAGTCCGACAGGCTGCTAGACCAGATCCACAACACGCACCAGGA
Source organism: uncultured Dechloromonas sp. (assembly GCA_946477505.1). Lineage (GTDB taxonomy): Bacteria > Pseudomonadota > Gammaproteobacteria > Burkholderiales > Rhodocyclaceae > Azonexus. The sequence goes on from CAMKYP010000091.1 coordinate 670, forward strand.
CTCAATGACACAGTATGCGTTCCAGGCCCAACCTGGGCCATGCAAACTTGCATAGCACCAACTGACCATCCGCCAGATGAAACCGGGTTCGTTGAACCTACCTGTCCTGGGCAATATGCACCATCAATGTAAAGCGCACCCCACACTGAGCCCCCCGCTTGGCCGACTGTGCCTGTTATCAGAATATTTCGAGTTTCACTTGTATAGAAACTTGTACTCCAGGTTCCCGTACCGCGTAGGAGCGGCCGGCTTGAGGACGACGGAGCCTTCCACACCCCGGATGATCCATGATGCACTGCACGGGTGCAAAGCTTATCACCGGGGAGAAATTGAGGAAACCGAGGCGCGGCGCTGTGGCGAGGTTGTGACACGCCCCGAATGAAACAGGCTGATTTAGCCTGCCCCTGATGATGTCCGCCAGGCTCGCGAGAAGGCTGCTCTGACGCAAGCGCAAGCGGCCGAGCTGGTATCTACTGCCAAGACCACCCCGTACAAGACATGGGCCGGTTACGAGACACCGGAGGGGCAGCGAAATCACCGGGCTATCCCGTTATCCACTTGGGAGTTGTTCCTGCTCCTGATCAACCAGCATCCCTCCCTCAAGTTGAGCAAGAAACGATAGTCGGCGAGAAACTATGTGATCAGCGTTATGGGATTACATAGTTTGCAAAACCTGCTGCGGCAAGGCGTAGAAAAGCACTTATGTAGGATTGAGGTATTATAAGGTTTCGGCAAGAGCGTCATGGCGCCTGGCATATTGTCATGGACTTTGGGCCATACGACGGTACACTGGCCCACACAGCGAGGGTGTCATAATTAGGGGTGGTGACATAAAGACCCGATACATACGTCCATCCTGGCGGGCAGGAGAGCGCGGCGATGGTATACCCGCTTGGAATTGTCCCGCCGCCGGACGTTTTTTTCCAGATCCCGGATTGGCAAGAAAGTGTTAAGCCAGCGCTATTTGATGCGATTGTGCCGCTTGGCAGGGCAGCAGCCAGCACAAGGCGATCACCCACAGCATATGAAGTTGTTTTGTAAATGACATTGCAGGCATCGCCTTCATTTGCATATACGCGGGAGGGAAGCCATACGCCGGTTGCAGCATTACACGTGAGCAACATGATGCGATCAGGGGTAATCGCGGTGCCCTCGGCAGCACTCTGGTTAGGTGCGGTACCCGAAGTGGTTTGGGTGCACGTATCCCCAATATTCTTTACGGGAAGGCTTTGCGTTGCCTGAACGATGACAGTGGGAGCTTGAGTGTTTGCAGAACGGACAGCTTGCGCTCCCGTGGGATTAGACGGGAGGTTTTGGCGCTGGACACCGCTGGCGTTTGTGAGATTGATTTGACCACTCGTTTGGCCAGTCGCCCACCATTTGAAATCCGGCCCTGCATGTGCAGCGAGTGGCGCTGCTGCAATAGTCAGCGTCGAGATGATTGATGCGACGAGCTGTCGGAAGTTGTACATAATGAGGTATCTCAGTTTCTGCCGGCGTTGTCGGCGGGATTGAAGTCTTGGATGAGAAGGTCAGTTGAGATTCAAGGTGATGACGCGCTTCTTTTGGATCGGGTCGCCGACCGTGGCCGTCTGCTTGACTTGATCCACTGCCACCAGAAGCGGCGCAACGAGCTTTGATGGGTTATTTGCGTCTTCCCCAATACCCGGATAAGCAACGCTCTCGATTGGCCCATTGAGCGCGATAAAACGCCCGTTGATCATTGCGCCGTTGTGCATGAGCGCATTCAACTGAAGATGTTTGTCTTTGCCGGCCGCAAGCTGTTCGAAGTAGTCGATATTTACCTCGCTATCGGCTTTGTCGCTGGTCGCGCTGGCGTGAGCTGACTTTTCGAAGATCTGGTTTGCGCTGATTTCCTGGGCGGCCGTCAAAGGAGGTACTGGCGGATTGGCTTGCGTTTCGCGAATGATGTGGATAGCGCCGGCTTTGGGTTGCGTTGCAGGGGCCGGAGGATCGCGCTGCAGGATCTGCGTTTGCGGAAGGGCAAGGGCATATCGCTTGAGCCAATCCCCTCCAAAGTGGATCGCTGCGCCGCAAGCTATGAAAATCAGCATGGCGACGGCTTCTGGGGACAGGGTTTTCAGTTTGGTAGGCATGGGGAAGCTCCGTCTTATTTGGCGTCGGTGCGAGCGAGCAGCGCAAAATTTTCGAGGTAGAGGGTCGCGGTGCCTTTTTCGTTTTCAAGGCGAGCCCTGCTGAATCGGATATCCGGCCGACTTTGCAGTTCTTTGAGCGCCTGCCAGGCGCCTGCATAGTCGCTGGCCGTTAGCACGAGATTTGCGCCCTGGTTCCCAAGGGGATAGCGCATGATGCCGGTCGGTTTGCCGTTGTAGGTAACGGGGGTCGGATCTGCGATGACGATACCGGTCTCATTGAGACGCAGGTTGTACTGCATTGCGTTGATGCGCTGGATGATTCTGTATTGGTCGATGAGATCTTCCACGACGGGCATGGTGGCTTGCCACTTATCTTTAAGCGGCTGCATGGCTGCTTGCTGGTTGTTCCATTCTTCACGGGCCTGGATCAACGTCGTCTGTTGGTCGATACGCTGCTTCATGTCGACGTGGAACTGATGGGCGCTATGAATGGTGAGTGCCGATAGCGCGAGCGCCACAAGGTGAGGCATTTTGGTTTGAATAGACATGGTGGTCGCCTCAGTCAATGTCAATCGTGATCCGTAGTTGTGCTTCGGAGATAGTTGTAATGCCTTGCTGCCGAACGGTGAGTTGCATACCGCTTGCGTTATGCAGTGCATCAACAATGCCGTGTGCTTGCTCAGTAGGGGTGCGCCCAGCGGTACTCGGTGTAATGATGGTCATGCTGATTGATGGGATATCCACAGCCGCTACCGGTGAAGCATCACCAGCTGCCTGAGTCTTGAGGCTGATAGACTGCACTCGCCACTCAGGGTGGGCGGCGATGATGGAGAACAAGGTTTTAGCTTGCGCATATCGCTTGTCCACCAGATCGGTATTGTTGCCGCGCTCCCAATCCGCTCGCGTCTGAAGGATCTCGATGGGCGCCGAAAGCGTGTCGGCATTGCTCATGGTAAGTTGGTCGTAGGTCTGTCGTTTCTGGACAAACGCCGATACATCGAGAGCGCCTACAGCCAAAGATCCCACTACAACAGCGGCAGTCGCAATGGCCGGAATCTTGGGATTTGGCGGCGTTGTGCGGCCATCACACATCACCGGGGGAAACTTGTACTCGTAGATCTCAGGGCCGACAAGATCGAGGTCGTAACCAGGCAAGTCAAGCTGGGATAGGGGAGCCGTCCATACAACTTTTGCGCCGGGGAATTCCGCCAGCACACTGTCCAGTTGCTGGCGTACGTCCATTGCGTAACGCACATGAGAGGCCGGCTTGATCATGGATTCGATCGTTTTGATCAACAGGCCGTGGTGAAAGATGTAGATGTCGAAATAGGTCTGCTCTGATGCTTCGTAACCGTTGCAGATCACAACGCTTTTGCGACGCCGATAGCGTTGTGCTAGTTTGCATATGGCGTCAACGGCCAGGACGAAGCGAATGCCACGTGCCTTGTCGAGGGTTTCAATTTGCTGAGCCAGCAGAGGATGAATGCTGCTATTGAGCGCTACAGCTTTCTGTTGGAGCGCCTTGAGCGAGAAATCGGCCCGATGATTGAGCCGCTTCGGCTGCGGGATGAAGGTATTGGTGATTTCGTGCGGCGGTTCATCGACTGCCATTACGACTAACTGTCCCAACACGATTCCGATGGTGTTGTCCGGTAATTGCCCGGCAATGTCGGCCGGTTCCCCGAGGTAGGCGATATGCCCTCGCGTGGTATCGGATTCGGCGCGTCGCCCGAAGAAGCGTGATAGGTTCAGCATGCGTGACTCTCCATTGCATTGTATGTTGCCGTTCATTTTACCTATGCGTGGTGGATTTGAAAAATAAGTATTGTCGTTTTCACTGCTTTGGGCAAAATTTTTGTGACAAAAAGGCTCGAAGAAAAACGCCCGAGAGGCCGGACGGAGTGTTTTGGATAGAAGCGTTGCCAGCAATGAAAAAAGGGCTGCGGCAGCCCTTTCCTCGCGCGTCGTTGCCGTCAGTGGCCAAGCGATTGCGTAACGCCCGCAATAGTCTTGATGTAGAGGGCGAACGGAACAAGAATCATGGTGGCGGAAACAACGATCATGATCTGGTTGATGGTTGCAATCGCAACCGAAAGCACTTCAGAGCCAGGTTCGAAGAGGGTCTGACTGGCGAGTTGAAATTGCTTTCCGCCCTGTCCGCTGCGATCCGTCATTCGAAAGGCATTACGGATGTGAATCGGAAGTTGGTGACGTGGATCATCGCTAGATTTTCCCGGCGTGGCTGCGTTGCTGAGGCTTTGCCCTCGATCAATTTGCACAATGACGGACTGGATCGACGGCCGCAAGTGAGGCGGTAGGGTGGTCAGAGTAGTGCGGAACATGGGATCTGTGATGGCGATATCGGCGCGCATCATGATTGCTGCGTAGTTTGCCCATACGGAAAACCAAAGCCAGCGGGTAGCCCAACCGACAACCGGAACACTGTCGAGTTTTGCCAGAAGGGCCGAACGGAAATCCTCATCCTCACGCCATTTGAACAGGCCCACGAGCACCGCCACAATTAGGGCACCCAGAGCATAGTAGCCGTAATCGTTGACAAGAATTTGCGCATTTTTTGCAAAAGTGATGATGGCCGGCTCACGTGCAAACCGAAGCTTACCTACCATCGTTGGGATAACGTAGGAGATGAAGAAAATGGCGGCGCCGACGCCACCACAGGCTATCGCTATCGGCATGATCATTTTTTTGAGCAGCTTGCGAGTGTCGATTTGCTGTTGCAGGGTTTTTTCCATCCCTGCAAACACGTCGTCAAGTCGACCGCTGGTTTCGGCTATTTGAATCGGCGAGACCAAGTTGCCGGGCCAGCGCTTATGGAGATATTCGTGGAGCGGCTTGCCGCCACGGCAGTGAACGGCGCCGGCTTTCCAGAATTCGGCACGCTTGGGCTGCAAAACGGCAATTTCGTCGAGGGCCTCGGCCGGCGAAAGCCCAGTCATAAACAGGCTGCGCAGAAAAAGGAGAGCATGTTTGAGTTCAATCAGGCTCCAGCTTTTGGGCGTTGTAGCTTCGATGTTCATCTGGGGCTCCGGTTAGACGTACAGGGATTCAAGGGGGGTCTCCCCGTCGGCAACGCGTTCAAGAGCAGCATCAAACAGGCTCTTGTTACGATAGGGCTTGATGCGCTCGAAATTCAGGCGGTTGGTCGCCAGCATGTCAATGAGCATTTGTTTGCACTGCGCATCCGGAGCGAAGAATTCGTTGATTGGCAGACTGCCGGCGTACCCTTCCTGGCAGTCTTCATGCTGACATCCTTCCGGATTGCGTTGATAGCTTTGCTTAACTGCGGCGAGCAACTGTCCCCAGAGCTTGTCTTGCTGGTCCTTGTTGCCCGTCAGGATGCCGTGTTTCTTCATATAGCGGCAAATGCGCTCTGCAAACGTTTCCTTGATGTGCTGGGACGTCGGCTGCCGACAATGGGGGCAAAGTTTCGGGACGAGTTGCTGAGCCACGATCAGATTGATGCTGGAAATGAGATCGAAGTCGCTGACCATGACTGCCGCGCCGTTGTCGACGGTATGGTTACTGATGTAAGCGCGCAGGGCGCCGAGAGCCAGAAGACTGTCGTCGGCGTGAAGGGTCGATAGAACGATGTGGCCGGAGTTGGCTGCCCGAATGCCGGTGCTGGCTGAACTGCGTTCCCGCATTTCGCCGATGTAGATGAGATCCGGATCTTGACGCAGGATTTCGGCCATCATGAGGTCAAAGCCGAAATTGGCCGAAATGCTGTGAGACACGAGGCCGGGTGCCTGTCGTTCAACAGGGTTCTCGATGGAAAGACAATTTTTGGTGGTGCCGTGAATGCTTTGATAGCGTTCAAGGGCGCCGTGAATCGTCGTCGATTTGCCGGAACTGGTACTGCCTACCAGAAGAACGATGCCGCGTTGTTCGTGCATGGCGTCGTCGATGGCGTCAATCACGTCGGGCTTGATATTGAGGTCGGTGAGGTGCGGTTGAAGCTGGTTCCGCTCCATCAGCCGCAGGGAGACGCATTCAAGCTTGGCGCCCCCCAGGCTGTCGGGTGGCGTAAAGCTCGCACGGATGAATACCTCGCTGTCGCTGGAACGGTAGGTAAAAGAACCGCCAGCCGGCCCTTGCAATTGACCCTGTACCCGATTCTGCTTGTCGGTGTAAGTGGCGTTACTCCAGGTGTGCAGCGTATTGAAGATTTCGACCGCAACATCGGGCGGAATTGAGGTGCCGGTGCGCAGCGTGGTCATGTTGCCATTGACCCGAATACGGATATTCGTCATGCCGCTGATATCGGGTTGAATGGCGATGTTGGAAGACTTGCGGTGGATGGCTTCCTCGAAAATCTGAATCAACCGTTTCTGAACATCGGTCGTCGCGCTGGAGGGCGTGATGTGGTTTTGTTCGACTTCGCCCGTTTGCGTGTAGTGGATATCGAGGCGCGAGGTAATGACATTGCGAGCCCCTACTGCCAGGATCGGCATGCGGCCGAAATGCAAGCGAATAGGATCGGTGCTTTGTTCCTGACGCCCGATGGTGCTGTATCGGCGGGCATTATCGTGTTCGGTAAAAACAAGGCATGGCTCGTTGGAGGGCGTGACGATCAGGGTCGCTTCCAGCTTGGCGCACGCCGCCATGATGTTCTTTTCGCTCAGGCTCGGATGCGCCTGATTCAGTTGCCGGTAGTACGGCATGTTGTCCTGCAGAGCAAGGATGCGCTGGATCTCCGGACGCAGGCCTTCGATCTTTTGGGAGAGGTATTCGAGCAGGGGGTAGTCAGCGGGTTTTTCGCGCAGATGCCGCTCAATGGTTTCAGTGTCGGCGATCCCGAGGTAAGCCACGGCCTGGCCGGCGCGGATGGTCGACAGGTGCTGCGACAATTTGGCCATTTCGACGATATCAGCCGGCGCATGTTCGTCGTAGCCCCATTTGGCAAGCAGTTGGTTGTCAGTATTGCGGCGATGCGTATGTTGATGTGGGGCGTTCATCGAATGGTCCTTGGAGTCCAAGTTTTGTGACAAAAATCAGGGATTGCGGCTGTCCAGCTGGCTGGCAATGGCGATGGTTTTTCCATCGGTATCGATCCACGGCGCTTCGCCGTACAGAGCGATGTAATCCTTCGTGATGAAGTTGTAGCTGCGAGCCGTTCCCCAGATGGTGTAGAGGTCGTCGCAGGAAAGAGGGATGTCTTTCCATTGTTGGATACAAGTCAGCGTGCCGTTGGCAGAAGTACGCTGACAGGCGCCAGTCAGTTTGACTGCATTGTTGGCTTGCCAAACCCCCGTACAGGTAGCAGCAGAGGCGGGTGGCGTGGTGAGCAAATCAAGGAGTTTGACGGCGGTGCCTTCACCGGCGCCAGAATCAGGGTAAATCTGGTTGATGCTGTAGATGGCGGCGAATTTTTTGAGCGTTTGCTGTTGTTGGATTCGCTCGCGCAGCATTTCCCGCGAAATGCGATTGGACGTTTCGGTGATCCAGTAGCTGCCTTTGGGATTTCCACACCATGCAGCACTTTGGCTTGGATCGGTAGCGCCGCAGGCGTTGTTGGCGGCTTGTAAATAGGTGGTGGCAGTGAGACTGCCGTCGATAGGCGGGCTATAGACGATTACACGATGGTAGGTGCCGCCATTCATCGGATAGGCAACGTAGAAAGGCCCGTCACCGTTGTTCAGATATTGGCGAGCTTCTTCATAACCGGGCGTTGCAGCAATTACAGCGAGACTTGCCGGAGGAACGGCCCCCTGCTCATCAAGGAAGCGATTAACGAGTTGGGCCAGCGCGACCGTTCGTGCGTGTCGTGTCTCCGATGTACGTTCCTGGCGCGTGGCATCTTGAGTAACCTCAAGCTGCGAAGCACTGGTTAGAAACAGAACAAACAGGAAGATGATGACAATCGGCATGGAAACGGTCGCGCTGGTGGTGGATTAGCGAATGATGGTTACGTCGTGGGTGGTCTTGGCACCGTTCTGGTTGGTGAAATAGACCGTCGCGTCCGTAGCATTGGTTTCGGCAGCCGAGATGGCGGTCATGTCGGCCAACGTCTTGGTGCTGGCGCCGGCGCGGCTGCCATACTTCTGGAGCAGTTCGAGACCCACGTTGTCATCCACGCCGGTGAACTTGGTGGCCGTGCGGTTTTGGCTGTTGATGCTCTCGTTGCCGACCGTCATCGTCGAACTGCCAAAGGTATATGCACCGGCACTGCCACGCACGTTGGCACGATTGAGCGGTTCAAGCTTGGCGGTCGAGAAACAACCGGAATAGGTGCCTGCCGCATTGGTGCCATCCACCAGCAGTTGCAGATTGCTGGCTGCGGTGGCAGCGGTAGTGATCGGCGACGAGGTGATGTCGTTCGATACCTGGCAGCGCGTCACTGCATAACGCCAGTTCGTGGCAACGCGGTCGGCGGTGGTGTAGTAACCGAGTGCGTCGGACATCTTTTGGCCGTCACCGATGGAAGGGGCGGCGATGGCGGCGAGAATGCCGAGGATGATGATGACGATCAGCAGTTCGAACAGGGTAAAGCCACGTTGGCGAGACTGCTTTTGGGTGGTTTGCATGGTATGCATTGGTAGCTCCTTGTGATTAATGAATGAAACGAATTAAAGCGGAATGACAGTTGCTGTTGCGTTGGTAGCGGTGGCGCTGCCGCCACTGCTTGGGTTGGTTAAGAGACGAAGCGCGGCAAAGTGAGGTGGGGTGTCGACGTAGGGAGTTCCGGTTTGGGTCGGGTCGTAGTCGGCGCAATAAAAGATCGTGCCGCCCCACGTGGTTTTGCCGTGCACCGCCGGAATGAGACCAACTTGAGTGAGGATGTTGGTCGTGTCGAGCGGATACCAGCCGTCGTCGTTGCAGTCGTTCGTTTTGTAGCTAGAAGCGACAAGTGGGTTCGGACGGGGATAAAAGTTGGTGACATCGCTGGCCAGGGCATTCCGTTGCCGCTCCCGGTAATACTCCTGAATGCGGGTGCGGATCAGGTCAATCGTATCGGCGGTTTGCGCCAGCTTCTGTTTCTGGACGGCCAGGGTAGATAAGCGGGTCAAACCGTAGTCCGGAGTGTTCAGAGCAAAAGTTGTGAGGGTGGTCGTGTCGAATACGCCGCTGCTGCCCGGAGTGCCGCTATTGCAAGCGGCGCTGCGCACGCATTGGGTGGCGTAAATGACGGCTTCCGCATAGGTGAGCGTCATGACGGGACCAAACGTGGTGTAGAGCGGCAGATTGATCGTCAGCGGGCTAGCCTTCTGGTAGACGCGCACGTTTTGGCCGGCACTCCCGTCGTCTTGCGCATCGCTCGGCCGAAGGCGAGCTTGGACAAGCAGGGCGTTGAGGTTGGTATCGTTGGGGGGCAAAGCCTTGATGACGTTACCGCTCGTGTACATCGCCGGGATATCGCCAGTAGCACTGATACTGGCTGCGTAGTCGAGCAGGACGCTCGCAAGCCGTTTGTTGACCGCCTCCTGTTCGGCATCGTGGGCATTGCTGGCAGCAGTAAATGCTCCACCGGTCTCGCTAGCCCAGATTACGCCGAGAACACCGGTAATGATGGTGACGATCAGGAGTTCAACGAGGGTGAATCCTCGTTGGCGGCGGGCGGTTCGAATTGAGAGGGTCATGGTTGATACCTGCGGCGCGGTATGAAAGGCTCGGATCGGGAGTAAGCAGCTGGCCGATTTACATGGGCTTGCTGTTGAGGCGGACGCGAAGGGCAAAGTACATCGTGGTCCGGCTTCCGGTATCGCGGCGCTGGCTGGTCAGGAGATCCAGACCAGGAACAGTCATGGCCCCGGTTACCCCGGCATGGCTGTTGTCGCTCGTGTTTTCGACCTGGCCGCCGATGATGATCAGTTCGCCGTCATCCAGAATGGCCTCGGTGCTGGTGACGCCACATTCGATTTGCGGAATACGGATCTGCTGATTGGTAATTCCACCATTGGAGGTCATCAGGGAAAGGGTCAGATTCTGGTAGCCGACCAAGGGACGCTGGAGAAGGCTGATCTGAGCGCGGACGCGACGTGTCTTGGGGTCGTAATGCGGCATGATGCGCAAGAGGCTGCCGTATTTGCGTTCCACGATGTTGTTCTGAACCGTCGCGAGTGGGCTGCTATTGATGTTGCCTGCGGCCAAGGTTGAGGTTTGTTCGTTGGTATAAATCGGAATGAGTCGGCCGAAATCGACGGGCACGCCGCTGGTGACGGTGACGATGGGGCGGGTGAGAATTTCGGTACCGCCCAGCGTCGTCAAGAAGCCATTGAAGA
>CAMKYP010000092.1 GCA_946477505.1 uncultured Dechloromonas sp.
GCATGAGCCTGGTCGTTGACGATTTGCAAGTCGGGGACCGGGCCTTGGGGCGGCTGGACTTGAAGGCACGCAACGACAAGGGAGCCTGGAATCTCGATGCCCTCAGCCTGCAGAACCCCGATGGTGCCTTGAAGGGCAAGGGTGTCTGGGTCAATTCGGGGCGCCACCAGACGCGTCTGGATTTCGAACTGACGGCGAAGGATATCGGGCGGTTGCTTGACCGACTGGGCTATGCCGATTCGGTGCGTCGCGGCAGCGGTACGCTGAGCGGCAACGTGCAATGGAATGGACCGTTGACCGGGATTCACTACCCCAGCCTGGACGGGCAACTGTCGGTCAATGTCGTGAAGGGGCAGTTCAACAAATTGGAGCCGGGCGTAGGCAAGCTGCTCGGCCTGATTTCCTTGCAATCACTGCCGCGGCGGCTGACCCTCGATTTTCGCGACATCTTCAGCGATGGTCTTGCCTTCGATAGCATAGAAGGTAAGCTCGCCGTGCGCAAAGGCGTGATGCGGACGCTCGAGCCCTTGCGCATCAATGGACCCGCCGCCCAGATCGAAATGACTGGGGAGACCGACCTGAAGATGGAGAAGCAGGATATGCAGGTTGTCGTTCGGCCCGAAGTGGGGGGGCTGGCGGCGGTGGGAACGGCTGCGCTGGTGAATCCGGTGATCGGGGCCGCCGCGCTGGTCGCCAACACCGTGTTGCAGAAACCGCTCAATCGCCTGTTCAGCTATCGTTATCATGTTACCGGAACCTGGGCCGACCCCAAGGTCGACAAGGCCGGCGAGTCGTCGCAGGAAGTCGGGCCGAAGGCAGAAGAGGAGGATAAACAGTGAGCAAGCAGAATTGCCGGATTGCCGCCTTGCAGATGATTTCCGGTCCACGCGTCGCGGAAAACCTCGCGGTTGCGGGAAGGCTGGTCGAGGAGGCGGTGGCGCAAGGGGCACAACTGCTCGTCCTGCCCGAGTATTTTCCGATCATCAGTGCAGCGGATGCGGACCGGGTTCGTGCCAGCGAAACCTTCGGACATGGCCCGATCCAGTCATGGCTGGCCGAAACGGCGCAACGCCATGGCATCTGGCTTGTCGCCGGTTCGATTCCGCTGGTCGCTTCCTCCACGGACAAGATGCGTAATGCCAGCCTGGTCTATAACCCGGCCGGCGAATGCGTCGAGCGTTACGACAAAGTGCATCTGTTCGGTTTCAGGAAGGGTGATGAATGCTATGACGAGGCGAGTTTCATCGAGGCCGGCGACCGCGTCGCGGCGGTCGATACCCCTTTTGGCCGCATCGCCCTGTCGATCTGCTACGACCTGCGCTTTCCCGAGTTGTACCGGGCACTGGCGCCAGTCGACCTGATCCTGGTACCGGCGGCTTTTACCGAAACGACCGGTCGGGCGCACTGGGAAATCCTGCTGCGTGCCCGGGCCATCGAGAACCAGTGCTATCTGCTCGCTGTCGGACAGGGCGGAACGCATGAAAGCGGCCGCATGACGCACGGCAACAGCATGATCATCGACCCGTGGGGTGAAATCCTCGATCGCAAGGCCAAGGGCCCGGGGGTAGTCATCGCCGATCTGGACCACCAACGCATTGCCGACATCCGCGAGAGCCTGCCGGCACTCGCTCACCGCAAACTGTAAGGAAGCTTCATGACTCAACCGAGCGCCCTGGCGCAAGCCGAATCCCTGCTGCTCACCCCCTTCTCGCTGACCGAGGGCGATCTTTCGCGTACCTTCGGCCAGATACTGAAAAACCAGGTCGACTATGCCGACCTCTATTTCCAGTATTCCCGCTCCGAGGCGTGGAGCCTCGACGAGGGCATCGTCAAGTCGGGCAGTTTCAACATCGATCAAGGGGTTGGTGTGCGAGCGATCTCGGGCGAGAAAACGGCCTTCGCCTATTCGGACGACATCAGCGCCCGGGCGCTGGGTGATGCCGCCAATGCCGTGCGCGCCATCGCGACGGCCGGGCAGTCGGGCAGCCTGCCTGCCTTGCAGGCGATCAAGGCGGCTCGTACGCTCTATGTTCCCAACGATCCGATCGCATCGCTGCCGGCCGATGCCAAGGTCAAACTGCTCGAACGCCTGGAAGGTTATGCCCGGGCCATCGATCCGCGCGTTGTTCAGGTGATGGCCTCGCTGGCCGGCGAATACGAGGTGATCCTGGTTGCCGGATCCGACGGTCGGCTGGCTGCCGATATCCGCCCGCTGGTCCGCTGCTCCGTGTCGGTCATCGTCGAGGAAAACGGCAAGCGGGAGCAGGGGGGCGCCGGCGGCGGCGGCCGTTTCGATTTCGGCTATTTCGACGACGAAATCCTGCAACGCTATGCCAGGGAAGCGGTGCATCAGGCGGTGGTCAATCTGCATGCCGAACCGGCGCCAGCCGGTCAGATGACGGTCGTTCTCGGTTCGGGCTGGCCGGGCATCCTGCTTCATGAGGCGGTCGGGCACGGCCTGGAGGGCGATTTCAACCGCAAGGGCAGTTCGGCCTTCAGCGGCCGCATCGGCCAGCGCGTTGCGGCCAAGGGCGTTACCGTGATCGACGACGGCACGATTGCCGACCGTCGCGGCTCGCTCAATTTTGACGACGAAGGCAACCCCACCCAGCGCAATGTGCTGATCGAGGATGGCATTCTCAAGGGCTATATGCAGGACAGCCTGAATGCGCGCCTGATGGGCGTTGCTCCGACCGGCAACGGTCGTCGCGAATCCTTTGCCCACCTGCCGCTACCGCGCATGACCAATACCATGATGCTGGCCGGGCAGCACGACCCGCAGGAGATCATCGCCTCGGTCAAGAAAGGCATCTATGCCGCCAACTTCGGTGGCGGTCAGGTCGATATCACCAGCGGCAAGTTCGTTTTTTCGATGAGCGAGGCTTATTTGATCGAAGACGGTAAGGTGACCCGCCCGATCAAGGGGGCCACCCTGATCGGCAACGGTCCGGATGCGCTGACTCGTGTGTCGATGATCGGTAGCGACCTGCAACTCGATCCGGGCGTCGGCACCTGCGGCAAAGATGGACAGAGCGTTCCGGTCGGTGTCGGGCAACCGACCCTGCGGATCGATGGACTGACGGTGGGGGGTACTGCATAATATCCATATGCAATGTAAGGAAATTGTTATGCGTGCGTTACTCGCAGTTGCGGGGCTTGTTTTTGCCAGTTTTTCCGTGTGGGCTCAGCCGGGAACGCTGGAGCGTCTGAAAACGGTACAGGCTGATCCGGTTGCACTTAAGGCCGCTGTCGAGGCCGGCAGGAAAGCCTCGTTCTTCTGTGCCAACTGTCACGGGGAAACCGGCGTCAGCAAGATGCCGGAAGTTCCCAATCTGGCCGGGCAGAATCCTACCTATCTACTTGAACAGATACGGAAGTTCGGTAGCGGCGAGCGCAAGGATCCTTTCATGGAAGGGCTGATCAAGGTGCTGAAGGATGAAGAGCGGGTACAGATAGCGCTGTTCTTTGCTAGCCAGGCCGCTGCCCGTTCCAAGGCTGATGCCGGACAGGTGGCGCGCGGCAAGGAATTGTTCGCCAAACTGTGTACCCGTTGTCACGGCGAAGGGGCGCATGGCAACGAGCAGTACCCGCGTCTGGCCGGCCAGAATCTGGTTTATCTGCAAACTTCGATCACGCGTTACCGCGACGGCACGGGCGTTCGCAACAATCAACTGATGTCTATCGCGACGGCGACCCTGAAGAACGATGACATTGTTGCAATCGGGAACTATCTCACCCAGTTGCCTTAAGCCAAATTGTCATGTGTATGTGACGGCGTTGATACAAATCATTTTGGTCGTCTATGGGTAGCGGCTAAGCTCCTGGTTCATCGAGAATTTTCGAGGAGGTCTTCTTGAAGACTTTACTGGGTATCTTTATCGCTGTTTTCCTCGGTTTGGGTGTCGAGGCGGCCCAGGCTCAGATCAACGACATCAATTCGGCGATCAACAAGGCCGGTCGGCAGCGTATGCTGTCGCAGCGCATGGCCAAGGCCTATTTCCAGGTAGGCCAGGGCGTTGAGGTCGAGCGTAGCAAGAAGGTGCTCGATGCTTCGGTGGCAACCTTCGACCGGCAACTGGTGGAGCTGAAGAATTACGCCCCAACACCCGACATCAGGGCAACCTACGTCAGTCTTGAGCAGTCTTGGCTGGATTACAAGGACTTGTTGGTGGGCAAGAACCCGTCCCTGGATGGTGGCCGCAAGGTACTGGCACTCTCCGAAGAGGTGCTGACCCTGGCGCACCAGGGGACTGTGCAACTGGAGAAATATGCAGCCTCCACGGCGGGCCGCCTAGTCAATATCTCGGGGCGTCAGCGCATGCTGTCCCAACGCATGGCCAAGTTCTATCAAGCCAGCGCCTGGGGCGTCAATGACGCCAATAGTGCCGCCAATCTGGAAAAGGCCCGCAAGGAGTTTTCCGACGCGCTAGCCGAGCTTGGCGCGGCGCCTGCCAATACGCCGCAGATCAAGGATGGCCTTGAACTGGTCAAGCAGCAATGGTTCTTCTTTGAAAATGCCCTGGGGCAGAGGGTTGGTGCCGACAAGCGCCCGCAAGTCGCCGTCGCCACCACCAGCGAGCGTATCCTGGAGGAAATGGAAGGCGTCGTCGGCCTGTACGAAAAGCTGCCCCGGTAATCAGAAAAGACTGAGCTGGGGTATTGGGCGGCTTTCGTCGGATGCCGGCGGGACAAAGCGCGTAGTGTCCAGCGCGGGCCAATCGCGGCTCAGTTCAAGCCGGCGGCAGGCCAGTTCGAAGCGCTGGCGCAAGAGGTCAGCAAAGTGCCCGAGTCCGGTCATGCGGCTGCCAAAATTCGGGTCGTTGATGCGTTGTCCGCGCAGGTCGTAAAGGACTGACATCACGCGCGCCGCTTTTTCCGGTGCGTGCCATGTCAGCCAGTCGCGGAACAGCGTGGCGACTTCGTGCGGCAAGCGCAGGACAGTGTAGCGCGCGCTGCCGGCACCATGACTCCTGGCGCTGGCGAGCAGGCTTTCGAGCTCTTGGTCGTTCAGGCCGGGAATCAACGGTGCGACGAATACGCTGACCGGGATGCCGGCGGCAGCCAGCTTTTCCATCGCTTCCAGGCGGGCGTGGGGCGCGCTGGCACGCGGCTCAAGTTGCCGCGCCAATGTTCCGTCCAGTGTGGTCAGTGAAATGGCAACGTGCGCCAGGTTCTGTCTGGCCAGTTCGGCCCACAGATCGGTGTCGCGAACGATGAGCGACGACTTGGTGACGACGCTGACCGGGTGACCTGTTTCCAGCAGAACTTCCAGGGTACGGCGGGTCAGATTTTCCCGACGTTCGAACGGCTGGTAGGCATCGGTCGCCGTGCCCAGCGCAATGGGCGTGCAGAGATATCCGGTTTTGGCCAGTTCGGCTCGCAGCAGGCGTGGGGCGTCGGGCTTGGAGAATATCTGCGTCTCGAAATCGAGACCTGGCGACAGGCCCAGCCAGGCATGCGTGGGCCGGGCGTAGCAATAGATGCAGCCATGTTCGCATCCCCGGTAAGGATTCAGCGACTGATCGAAGCCGAGGTCAGGAGATTCGTTTTGGCTGATGATGCGCTTGGCGTTGTCGACCAGCAGGCGCGTTTGCGGCAGCGAGGCGGCAGCCTGTTCCCAGCCGTCATCGACGGCCCGGCGGGTTTCCGCACTGAAGCGGTGGGCGACGTTGGCTACTGCGCCGCGTCCCTTGATCGGGCGGTCCGGAATTTCAGGCGAAGGGTCAGGATCATGTTTGGCCATCGACATCCGGTAGAATGCCGGTTTTTCAGTATTTTTTGAATGGGTCTGGTCATGACGACGCCGCACAGCACACAATCGAGCAAACCGAATACCGACGACGTTCGCATTAGGGAGATCAAGGAGCTGGTCCCGCCCGCCCATGTCTTTCGCGAGTATCCGGTTTCCAGCCGGGCTGCGCAGACCACCTACGATGCCCGTCAGGCCATTCATCGTGTCTTGCATGGCGCCGACGACCGTCTGCTGGTCGTCATCGGCCCGTGCTCGATCCACGATTACGACCTAGCGATGGACTACGCGAAGAAGCTGGTCAAGGAAGCCGAGCGTTTTGTCGACGACCTGATCGTCGTCATGCGCGTCTATTTCGAAAAGCCGCGTACAACGGTGGGCTGGAAGGGATTGATCAACGACCCGCGCCTCGACAACACCTTCCGCATCAATGAAGGCTTGCGTCTGGCCCGTCGTATCCTGCTCGAAGTCAATGAGCTGGGTTTGCCTTGTGCGACCGAATTCCTCGACACCATCACGCCGCAATACACCGCCGACCTGATCGCCTGGGGAGCCATCGGCGCCCGTACCACCGAGTCGCAGGTGCATCGCGAACTGGCTTCCGGTCTGTCCTGTCCTGTCGGCTTCAAGAACGGAACCGACGGCAACATGCGCATCGCAGTAGATGCCATTCGTTCCGCCAACTCGCCACACCATTTCCTGTCGGTCACCAAGTCCGGGCACACGGCCATCGTGTCGACCATGGGCAACGAGGACTGCCACGTGATCCTGCGCGGTGGCAAGGAGCCGAACTACGATGCGGCCAGTGTTGACGCCGCTTGCCAGGAAATCGCCAAGTCCGGCCTCGCTGCACGGTTGATGGTCGATTTCTCGCATGGCAACAGCCGCAAGCAGTTCAAGTTGCAAATGGAAGTCTGCGACAGTGTCGCCGGGCAGATTGCCGGCGGCGAAGAGCGCATTATCGGCGTCATGGTCGAGTCGCATCTGGTCGAGGGGCGCCAGGATCTGTCGCCGGACAAGCCGCTGACCTACGGTCAGAGCATCACCGACGCCTGTATCAACTGGGACGACAGCGTCGTGGTGATGGAAAGGCTGGCGGCTGCGGTGCGCGCTCGCCGGGTTGCCGAGGCCGCCGAGTAATCGGTGGTTTTCGGGGCGATTGCTAAAATTCCGGCTTTCGCCCATTGGGTGGCGAAGTGCTGTGTTAGAATTCGCCCCGGCGGGTCTCCCCGCATTGCAGGGTGGTGAACCTGGTCAGGTCCGGAAGGAAGCAGCCACAGCCATTGACTGCAAGTGCCGGGGGTTAGGCTCGCCATTTTCATTTTTCTGCATGGTGTGGGGCGCATGAGTTATCAGGTTCTTGCGCGCAAGTGGCGGCCGCGCAATTTTTCGACGCTGGTTGGGCAGGAGCATGTGGTGCGTGCCTTGTCGCACGCCCTGGCCGAGCAGCGCCTCCATCACGCCTATCTGTTCACCGGGACGCGCGGGGTCGGCAAGACCACCATCGCGCGCATTCTCGCCAAGTCGCTGAACTGCGAAACCGGGATTACGGCAACACCCTGTGGCCAGTGTTCCGCTTGCCAGGAAATCGATAGCGGACGCTTCGTCGATCTGCTCGAGGTCGACGCGGCGACCAATACCCGTGTCGACGAGATGCGGCAACTGCTCGAGAACGCGGTCTACGCCCCGACGCGCGGTCGCTTCAAGGTCTATGTGATCGACGAAGTGCACATGCTGTCCAATTCGGCCTTCAATGCCATGTTGAAGACGCTGGAGGAGCCGCCGGAGCACGTCAAGTTCATCTTGGCGACAACCGATCCGCAGAAAATTCCGGTCACTGTGCTGTCGCGCTGCCTGCAATTCAATCTCAAGCAGATGCCGGCGGTTGCCATCACTGGACACCTTGCCCATATCCTGCAAGCCGAAGGCGTTCCCTACGATATGCCGGCGCTGGCATTGGTCGCCCGTTCGGCTGCTGGCAGCATGCGCGATGCCTTGTCGCTGCTCGACCAGGCCATCGCCCACGGTGCCGGCAAGGTCGAGGAGGCGCAAGTTCGCGGCATGCTCGGCACCGTCGATCAGGATTTCCTGCTCGCCATTCTCGAAGCACTGCACGCCGGTGAGGCCGGGGTGCTGCTGCAGGTGGCGGCCGACATGGGGGTGCGCAGTCTGTCGTTTGCGGCGGCTTTGCAGGAATTGGGCGCGCTGCTGACGCGGGTGCAGATCGTACAGTGCGTGCCCTCTGCAATCGACGACGATGAGCCGGAAAAGGAACGTATCGTTGCGCTGGCTAAAGCCTTTTCGCCGGAGTTCGTGCAATTGGCTTATCAGATCGTCAATGTCGGGCGAGCAGAATTGGCGTCCGCGCCGGATGAATATTCCGGCTTCGTCATGACCCTGCTCCGCCTGCATGCTTTTCGCCCGAGCAGCGTAGCCGATGTGGTTGGTTCGGTGGCATCGCGCAGCCGGGGGCAGGCGCCAGGAGCCAAGGCGCAGCCGCCGTTGTCGCCTCAGCAGCAGGTGCAGCCGTCGGCTCCGGCACCCGTGTCGCCGAGCGTCGAGGTGCCGCAAGCGCCACGCGCTCCTGCTGCCGGCGAAGGAAACTGGCATCAAATTGTCGGGGCGTTGTCGCTCTCGGGGCTGGCCAGGGAGTTGGCGCAGAATTGCGAACTGCGTCAGCTGGCCGAGGGCCAGTGCCTGCTTCGCCTGTCGCCCAAGCAGGCGCATCTGCAGATGAAGCCGAATCCGGAGCGCCTGCAGCAGGCGCTTGCCGAATATCTTGGCGGGGCGGTGCAGTTGCGTATCGAACTGGGGGAAAACGAGGTCGATACGCCGGCGGCAACGGCGGGCAGGCAGCGCCAGGAGCAGCAGGAGAGGGCGGTGAATGCTATCGCTCAGGATGTTTTCGTTCGCGATGTGATCGACTCGTTTGGGGCATCCGTCGTCGAATCGTCGATCAAACCAATCGTCTAACGGAGAGAAGCATATGATGAAGGGTGGCTTGGCAGGCCTGATGAAGCAGGCGCAGGCAATGCAGGACAACATGAAGAAGGCTCAGGATCAGTTGGCTCAGCTCGAGGTCGAGGGGCAATCCGGGGCTGGGATGGTCAAGGTGGTGATGACCTGTGCCCATGAGGTGCGTCGCGTCAGCATCGATCCGTCGGTCATGGACGACCGCGAAATGCTCGAGGATCTCGTGGCGGCCGCCCTGAATGATGCCGTGCGGCGCGGCGAGGAGTTGAGCAAGGAAAAGATGGCCGGCTTCACGGCGGGCCTCAACCTGCCGCCCGGATTCAAGCTGCCGTTCTGATCCAGTGAATCCGTCCGGGCTTGAGTCCCTGATCGAGGCCTTGCGCTGCCTGCCCGGAGTCGGGCCGAAATCGGCGCAGCGCATGGCCTACCATCTGCTGCAGCGCGATCGGGCTGGGGCGCAGCGCCTGGGTGATGCGGTGCTGCACGCCTTGCAGGCCATTCGTCATTGCCAGCGCTGCAATACCTTTTCCGAAGCTGATGTATGCGAGCGCTGTCTGTCGCCGCGGCGCGACCCGAGCGTATTGTGCGTGGTTGAAACGCCCGTCGATATGAACATGATGGAGCAGACTCTGAGCTATCAGGGGCTCTATTACGTCCTGATGGGACGGATTTCACCGCTCGACGGCGTCGGTCCGCGTGAACTCGGTCTCGAGCGCCTGATGGCGCGAGCGCTTGATGGGGTGGTCAAGGAGGTCATTCTTGCCACCAACTACACCAACGAGGGTGAAGCGACGGCGCACTACATCACCGCGATGCTCAGGCCCAAGGGAATCGGGGTTACCCGAATCGCCCGTGGTGTACCGGTTGGCGGTGAACTGGAATACGTCGATAGCGGCACGCTGGCTCAGGCTTTGCGCGAGCGAAAGAGCTGTGCAGGGTGACAGCGTCTTTTAACGACGGTTCCGTTGTCGTATAATTTAGCGTTTATTTTTTATCCCATCCAATTCCTTTAGGGGTCAGCGTAATGAGCAATCAAGGAAAAGTGGACTGCGGACGGCGGCGCTTGGTCGTCGCGACCGCAGCCGTGGGCGGGGCAGGTGCGGTTGCCGCGCTTGTGCCGTTCGTCTCCAGCTTGCTTCCTTCCGAACGCGCCAAGGCAGCAGGCGCTCCGGTCGAAGTCGATATCAGCAAGCTCGAGCCGGGTCAGATGATGACCGTCGAGTGGCGCGGCAAGCCGGTGTGGATCATCAATCGCACCAAGGACATGCTGGAAACCCTGCCCAAGCTGGCTGATGCTGTCGCTGACCCGAAGTCCGAAAAGAACCAGCAGCCGGCCTACGCGCAGAACGATACCCGCTCCATCAAGCCGGAAATTATGGTCGTCGTCGGTATCTGTACCCACCTTGGCTGCTCGCCATCGCAGAAGTTCAAGAAGGGCGCCGAAGAGGGCATGCCGGCCGATTGGCTGGGCGGCTTCCTGTGCCCTTGCCACGGTTCGACCTTCGACTTCGCCGGTCGCGTTTACAAGTCGAAGCCTGCTCCGACCAACCTTGAAGTGCCGCCGCACTACTACATGGCCGATACCCGCATCTTGATCGGCGAAGACAAGAAGGGAGCATAGAAATGGCTGCTGGCAATTTCGAAAAATACAAGTCCGACGGTTCGATCGGCGGCAACCTGCTGGAGTGGGTCGACGCGCGCTTCCCGGCTACTTCCCTGTGGAAGGGTCACCTGTCCGAGTACTACGCCCCGAAGAACTTCAACTTCTGGTATTTCTTCGGTTCCCTGGCGCTGCTGGTTCTGGTCATCCAGATCGTCACCGGCATCTTCCTGGTCATGCACTACAAGCCGGATGCGGCTGTGAACGCCAACGGCGTGCCCGTTGCCTTCGCTTCCGTCGAGTACATCATGCGCGACGTACCGGGTGGCTGGCTGATCCGCTACATGCACTCGACTGGCGCCTCCGCCTTCTTCATCGTCGTCTACCTGCACATGTTCCGCGGCCTTCTTTACGGTTCCTACCGCAAACCGCGCGAGCTGACCTGGCTGTTCGGCGTCGGCATCTTCTTGTGTCTGATGGGCGAAGCCTTCTTCGGCTACCTGCTGCCGTGGGGCCAGATGTCCTTCTGGGGTGCCCAGGTCATCGTGAACCTGTTCTCGGCCATCCCGGTCATCGGTCCGGACCTGTCGATCATCATCCGCGGCGACTTCGTGGTTGGTGACGCAACGCTGAACCGCTTCTTCTCCTTCCACGTGATCGCCTTCCCGCTCGTTCTGATCGGCC